>JANLWR010000621.1:0-5109 GCA_031364625.1 Deinococcales bacterium
GTACGCAAACGGGTCATGGAAGTGGTCGCCGAACTCGATTACAGCGCCAGCGCCCTCGGGCAACGCCTGCGTCAAAGCCGCAGTTACAGCATTGGCATGATCGCCCCGCAACTCCCGACCTGGGACGCCTCGACAATGGAAATGCTGATGTCCACCACCATGACCGCCAGTGCCGCCGACCACAGCCTGGGTATTTTCATGGGACAAAGCCCTGAACAGGTCAGGCAATTGTTGCGCAACCAAACCGTTGACGGCTTAATCCTGATTGAAACCAGCCACAATGACCCACGTATTGAAGCGCTGCGCGACAGCAAATACCCTTTTGTGCTGATCGGACGCACCGAAAACATGACCGAACTGACCTCCGTCGATTTCGACTTTGAAAATGCCGTGTTTGTGGCACTCGAGAATCTGGTCAAACTGGGACACAAACGCATTGGTTTGATCGCCCCAGAACCATCGACGCTCGAGAATAGGTACTACGTGCAACGCGGCATCGAACGCGCCCAGGCGGCTTATGATTTTGTTGCCACCAGCGTTTATGAAGGCAAACGCTTGAATGTCGAGGACGGTTACCGCGTCACCGAAAAACTCTTACTGCTCGAGCCAAACGTGACTGCCATTTTTGCGGCGGGTCACAGCCATGTCGGTGTGCTGCGTTCTTTGTACAGCCACAACATCCGAGTGCCAGACGATTGCTCGGTCATTGGGATTACCACCGCCCAAGTTGCCGAATGGAGCATTCCCAAACTGACCTCGGTGGACATTCCATTGTTTGACATGAGTCAAACCGCGACCAAATTATTGTTGAAAAAACTGGCTGGCGAGTACGTCTGCGAACAAATCCTCGAGCCTGCCAAACTGGTGACTCGAGAGAGCACTGCACCACCCAAAAAAAAGTGATGCAGTGGATTTTTTAAGTCTTTTCAAGCGTGATGTTTAGATGGTCGCTGTTGATTTCCAAGTCAATTTTTGTACCAGAAATCTTGAATTGAAAGGCTCGAGCCTTGCCTGAACGCGTGATCGAAAGACTGTTGCCTTGTCGCGTTGCTGTGACCGTAAAATCAGTCTCGCCCGGTAAAGTTGGCACAATCGCAGTCGCACTTTCACCATCCTCGAGCGCGTACAACACCAGCGTTGGCATTGAACCGTAATCGTAATCTGGACGGTCAATGCTCGAGCCTAAAACCAGCAGGCTGTTCGGACGTACCAGCAACGGCACGCTGAGAAAATCGTGTTTTTCCGTGACCCAACGCCCACCGTTGATGGTTTTGCCCGTCAAAAATTGAGTCCAAGCCCCTGTCGGCACGTAATACGTGACCGTATCATCGCTGCGAAAAACGGGTGCGACCAGCAGTGCATCGCCCAACATGTACTGCCGATCAAGCGTGTCACACATCGGGTCGCTCGGAAACTCGAGCATCATGGCTCGCATCATTGGGACGCCTGTGTTGTGTGCCTCAATGGCTTTTTGAAACAGGTACGGCATTAAACGGTATTTCAGTTTCGTGAAATGCCGCAGCACGTCCACCGATTCATCATCGAACAACCACGGCACGCGGTACGAGGTGCTGCCATGCAAACGGCTGTGCGAACCGAGCAACCCAAAGGCAATCCAACGCTTGTACAACTCGAGTGGCGGCATTCCCTCAAAACCACCAATGTCATGCGACCAAAAGCCAAAACCCGACAGGCACAGCGATAAACCGCCACGCAAACTTTCTGCCATGCTTTCAAAACTCGAGTCGCAATCGCCACCCCAATGCACTGGGAATTGTTGCGAACCTGCGGTGGCGCTTCTGGCAAAAACTGTCGCGGCATGGCTGTGGGCTTGAAGGGTGTTAAACACCACTTGGTTGTACAAGAACGCGTAATAATTGTGCATTCTGTCTGGGTCGCTGCCATCAAACCACGCTACGTCCTGGGTCGGAATGCGTTCGCCAAAATCGGTTTTGAAACTGTCCACGCCCATGTCCATCAGGCGTGTAAGGTGCGAGGCGTACCAAGTGCAGGCAGCGGGGTTGGTGAAATCGACAATCGCCATGCCCGGTTGCCACATGTCCCACTGCCACACACTGCCGTCTTTGCGTTTTAACAAGTATCCTCGAGCTTGACCCTCGGTAAACAATTTAGAGCGCTGGGCAATGTACGGGTTGATCCAAACGCAGACCTTCAAGCCACGGTCATGCAACCTTGCCAACATGCCTTTGGGATCAGGAAAAACCGCAGGGTCCCATTCAAAATCGCACCAATGAAACGCCCGCATCCAAAAGCAATCAAAGTGAAACACCGAAAGCGGCAAATCACGCTGCTGCATTCCGTCCAAGAAACTGTTGACGGTTGCCTCGTCGTAATTGGTGGTGAACGACGTGGACAACCACAAACCGAACGTCCAAGCGGGTGGCAGTGCGGGACGCCCAGTCAACGCCGTGTACTTCTCCAGAATCTCTTTTGGACTTGCACCGTAAATCAGAAAATACTCGAGCGATTCGCCAGCCACGCTGAACTGAACTCGAGACACCTTCTCTGTTGCCACCTCGAATTCCACGCGTTCGGGTTGATTGACGAACACGCCGTAGCCACGGTTGGTCAGGTAAAACGGGATGTTCTTGTACGCCTGATCGCTGCCCGTGCCACCGTCTTGATTCCAAATATCGACCTGCTGCCCGTTCTTGACAAACGCCGTGAAACGCTCGCCCAAACCGTAAACGTTCTCGCCAACGCCCAGCGTCAACTGTTCAACCATAAAATTCCCAGCGTTTTCGCTGCGAATAAAGCCCATCCCTCGAGATGGACTGCGCGTTAAAACCTGAGCGTTCGCCACAAATTCGACAGACCAATTCTGACGGTTGACTCTTGCCGTTAACGCCCCACTGGTCAAACTCGCCATTTCAGCTTCAATCACATGCTCGAGGTTGACGCTCGAGCTTGCCACCCCAAAATCTGGACCTAACGCCGCAGTACCCGTGAAATGCTCGACCCGCACCCGAATCACATCTGCAAGCGGCGAGGACAATTTGACCGCCAAGATTGGACCCTCGAGCGTATCGCCACGATGCCGAATGTGTCTTGTCGGAGCGCACAACTCGAGCGTGCCATTTGTGAATGACGCATCAAAACCCTCAGTGGCATACGCGGCACGAACCCCAGGCTGCATTAACCAAGCACCATCGGTAAATTTCATAGTAGCGCGAGTATAACCACAAGTTTTTCGAACGTGATTGTCGAACACCTAAACGCCTTCTAAAAATGTCGAACGAACTCGAGCATCAATTGGGTTTGCCGAAGGTCACAACCCAGTACGCACCGCGTTTTGCCAGTCCGACCTGGGTAAAATCGGCATCCATGACATTGTTGCAGTGACGGTTAGGGCTGTTCATAAAACCGCTCACACCGTTTACAGAATCCTTGTTGACCACGGCAACCACATCAGGCTGACCCGCCGCAATGTTCTCACCGATTGGGTTGCCCTGATAACCCGCCGCCGCAATTCTGCCGACTGCCGAACCATCACCTGCGCCGTCGTGCGGGTCGCCCGTGCTAATGTCAATGATTTTTTGCTCGAGCCAACGGGCGTGACTGAGGGCGGCAAGCTCGAGCTTTTCATTTGAGGTGTAATCTTTGCTGGCTGGAATGGCTTGGAACGATTCGTTGTGAAAAATACAGCTTCTTGCGACGTGCCTTGCCGCATTGAGTTCGGTCAGAAAATCAATTTTGACTTGTGCGGTCAGTTCGTTGGCTCCGCCTTCGGTCAGTTTGAAGGTGTTGCAGGAAGTCAGGAATGCCAGAATCAAGAATCCGAGGATGGGTTTTTTCATAGCAATCACTCTAACGTAAGGTCAGGCTTGAGAAGACGAAAAACCTACATTGAACGTGTGGCACGAATTACATCGCAGCTCGAGTTTGGATTAAAACCGTTGTGGAACTTAAACCAGCAAAAAAACGTATCGTATGAAGCATGAAATTCTTCTCCTCGAGTTTACGATTTGGTTATATTGGCGCGGTCGCTTGCGTGGTTGCGGCAATCTTGTTCGAGTTGCTGTTCCCAAGCGCGACTTCGACCCCGCAAGTCAACACGCCGCAAGATGTGGCGTTGTTGATTGACACCAGTGGGTCAATGCGCGACCAGGGCAAAATTGATGAGGTCAAACGTGCCGCCAGCGATTACGTGGCAAAGCAACCAGGCACAACCAGGGTGGCGGTGGTGCGATTCTCGAGCGACGCCCAAATTGTCAGTCCTTTGGGTTCGAGCGTGGGCAACCATCTGAGCGCCATCAGTGCGTTTAACGCCGACGGTGCGACCAACATGGCAGATGGGTTACAAACCGCCGCTCAGGCGCTCGAGGCAGACGCCGGCAGCCAAAAAAGCCGCACGATTTTGCTCTTTACCGACGGTGAACCAGGCTCGAATCTCGAGAGCAGCGATGTTGCCAAACCCAAAACGGTTTTGGCAGCCGACGGCATTCGCAATCAGGGCATTCGGATTGTCGCGGTTGGTACGATTGATGCCAACATTGACTTTTTGGCGCAAGTGACTGGCGATAGAAACCTGGTGTTCGCCACCACCGCAGGACAGTTCTCGGATGCCTTCCAAAAAGCCGACAGCGCCATTCGCGGCTTGTTCAAATCCAGTGGCGGCAGCCTGCTCGAGGTGCTGGGTGGTGGGTTGGCTCGAGGGGCATTGACCGCCCTGATTTTGGCGGCGGCATTGCTGATTGCCGAGAACGTGCTGGGCTTGCGCGGACGTTGGTGGCGCGACCTGGCTTGGATTCCATTGGTGGCTGCCGCCCTTGGCGCTGGTGGTGCATTGATTGGGCAATTGTTGTTCGGTTTGTTCGGCGGTGGGACTATCGCCCGGGCTTTGGGTTGGGCGCTGTTTGGCGTTGCCGCAGGCGCAATGCTCGGGCTTGCAGACCGCTCGAGGAGCAAAGCCACAAGGGGCGCGGTGGGCGGCGCAATTGGCGGCTTTCTGGGAGGTTTTGTCTTCGACATTCTGGCGCAAGGCTTGCAAGGTGGTTTGGGTGAAGTGGTCGCTCGAGTCTTGGGTTTGGGCGCACTGGGGTTTGCCATTGGTTTGATGCTGCAACTCGCGCAGCAGGCTTTAAAAAC
>JANLWR010000675.1:0-14771 GCA_031364625.1 Deinococcales bacterium
GTGTTGTTCGAGAAATGCCCGAATGCTGGCAATGGCAATCACGGCGGCAAGTTCGGCTGGAAAACCATAAATCCCTGTGCTGATGGCTGGGAAAGCTATCGAACGCAACCCTTTTGAGGCTGCCAACTCGAGCGAGTTAAGGTAACACTGCTCGAGCAATAATTTTTCTGAGGCGTGACCGTCACGCCAGACTGGACCGACAGTATGGATGATGTATTTTGCAGGCAGCTTGTAACCTTTGGTGATTTTCGCCTCACCCGTTTTGCAACCAGCCAGCATTCGGCATTCAAACTCGAGTTCTTTGCCTGCGGCTCGGTGAATTGCGCCGTCCACGCCACCGCCACCCAAAAGGGTCGAGTTGGCAGCGTTGACAATCTCATCGACCTCGAGTTTGGTGATGTCGCCGCGCCAGACTTCAAGCATATTCGACTTCGCAATTGCTTTTGGCGCTCAGGTCGGTCAAGCACTGCCGCAACATTCGAGCATCAAAATTCAGGCGCTGCTCGAGTTTGTCCCAGTTTAGAAACTTGATGTGCGTGGGGATTTCGATCAGACCGTTGATGGCGTCCCAAAAGGCACTCCAGTTGTGACCGTAGAATTCTGGAAAATCCAGTCGTTCGCGCAGCAAAATGTGCAAAGCACGAGTCGTTTCGACAGTGCCAACATCAATTTCAAGACCTTCATGGGTTCGGGGGAATGTTGGAGTGTTCTCCTCGAGATTTGTCCTGGGGTGCTCGCAAGGAAAATCTTTTTCGATAAAAAACCGTACACCGTCAGACTCGAAGTACACACCTTCTCGAGTCGGTTCGGTTAACAATATTGCGTCGGCACTCGAAAGTCCAAGAACCACAGCCCCGTCTCGAGATTCAAGTTTGGTCTGATCACTGGCTTCCAACATCAATTTCCAACCACCAGGAACACCAAACGTTAACTCGAGTGACTTGCGGTTTTTGATTTGCTCGAGTTCGTTTGGGGTGATCCGAACCCGCAAACTTGAAGTGGTAAAACGAATTTTCACAGCCTTATTTTAGCGCGAACCCATGAAAAAAGGACGGGCGTGAACCCGTCCTCGAGATACTTTTTGATTTTACTTCGAGAGGGATGTGTTGTTTACTTCGAGAGTTGCCCGATGATCGAGAACATCGGTAAGAACATGCCTGCCACAATCGTACCGACAATCACACCCAAGAACATGATCATCAACGGCTCGAGCGCGGCGGTCAGTTGGTCTACGGCTTCATCGACTTCGCGTTCGTAATAATCGGCGACTTTGTTGAGCATGGCGTCCAGACCACCGGTTTCTTCGCCAATCGCAATCATGGACACGACCATTGGTGGAAAGACTGGGGATGCACCCAGTGGTTGTGAGATTTGCTCGCCTTGTTGCACGGCGTTCTTGGCATTGTCAATGGCTTCTTCAATGACAGCGTTACCAGCCGTGCCTTTGGTAATCTCGAGGGTTTCGATGATGTTGACACCGCTCGAGAGCAACAATGAAAAGGTTCTGGCAAATGATGCCATACCTGCTTTTGACAAGAGATTGCCAAAAATTGGTATTTTCAATTTAAAAGCATCAAGGTTGTAACGTCCTTGTTTGGTGCGGTTGTAAGCGTTGTAGGCAAGTACAGAACCGACAATACTGACAAACATAATGCCGCCGCCCCACCAGCTTTGCAAAAACACGGAAATAGCCAGCAGCATTTTGGTGATTAAAGGAAGTTCGCCGCCCAGTTGGGTCAAGATGTTACCAAATTGCGGAACAATGGTGGTCAGCAAAAAGTAAGTGATACCCAGTGCAAACACCAAAACAATAACAGGGTAAGTCAGGGCGCTTCTGATTTTGCCGCGCAATGCCAATTCTTTTTCTTGAAAGATGGCAACACGGTCAAGAACCGTGTCGAGCGTGCCTGAGATTTCACCGGCTCGAACCAGATTGAGGAACAAACGACTGAACACTTTGGGGTATTTTGCAATGGCATCCGAAAAAGTGATACCACCTTCGACGTCGGTGCGAACAATTTTTAAGATTTTTTGCATTCCTTTGTCTTCGACTTGCTTGCCAAGAATCGCCAGCGATTGCACCAAGGGCAAACCAGCGTCGATCATGGTGGCAAGTTGTCTCGAGAACAATGAAACGGCTTTTAAACTGGGTGTTCCGTCGCCCAGCCCAGGAATTTTAATGTCGGCATTTAAGCCCACTTTTGGAGCATTGATTGCCACAATGAACAAGTTTTTCTCGCGCAGCGCGTTACGCACTTGTTTTGCGTCATCGGCTTCCATTGAAGACGAAATGATTTTCCCGGCAGCATCCCGAACTTTATAGGTGAAAGTCGTCATATTGGGTAGTATAAACCTTGATATGGGTTTTTACAGGGAATTTTTCACGTGAGCCAAACTTCAGACCTAGAGCATGTTCAGGATTCAAGCTTTGAGCTTCCTGAAGTTACTTTTGAGGCTCAAAGCTTGGTGGCTGCGCCTGTCGAGGCGAGTCTGCTCGAGACGCTTTCGGCGGCACTGCTTGCGGCGGGGCGTCCGGTCAAGCCCAAAGAGATTGCCAATCTTTTGGGCGTCCCTGTCGAATCTTCGCACCGTCTGATTGAAATGCTCAGGCGGCGTTTTCAGCAGGCTCACTTGGGTTTTGAGATTGAAGCGGTGGCTGGCGGTTACCGTTTGATTGTCGCACCAGCCGTGGTGGCGCTGCTCGAGCCTCTTCTCGCGCCGCCACCCTTGCCCGCTTTGTCGGCGGCGGCGCTCGAGACACTGGCAATTGTGGCGTACAAGCAACCGATCACACGCGGCGAGGTTGAATTGATGCGAGGTTCGAGTGCGTCGAGCACCTTGGATACTTTACAAGAACGCGAGTTGGTTAAAGTCGTGGGGCGCAAAGAGGTGATTGGGCGTCCGATGTTGTTTGGCACAACCGAAAAGTTTTTGCTCGAGTTTGGACTCTCGAGCATTTTGGATTTACCCGCACTTGAGGATGATGAGGCATTGGGTGGTTTCTTGCGGGGTTGAATCTCTGACGTGAGTTGATTTATTTGCCGCGATTGACCCGCGCAGGTTCGTTAGAGGGTGTTAGGATGCCGTTTGGCAGCCGTGAAAATAGAGAATGAATGTTTTAAACTCTTTGCTTTGGATGCTCGAGATTGATTGAGTCAAATGTTGTGTTTTAAAAATCGGGTCATTATTTTTTGGGGGTTTTATGAGCAACGTAACTTTTCGTGAACGGTTCCGATACTGGTTTGATAACACGATGGCAAAAGGACCGATTGCCATGATGGCGTGGCTGTTCTTGATTTCTTTGGCAATCATTGTGATGATCGCGTTTTTGGTTTGGTTAACAGGTGTCTCGGCTTCGGCTTTTGAGGACAATAAACCAGCCAGCTTTGGCGAATTGGTTTGGATGGGTTTGATGCGAACCCTCGATTCTGGCACGATGGGTGGCGACACTGGCGTTTGGGGTTTTCGAGCCGCAATGCTGGCGGTCACGCTGGCAGGTATTTTTGTCGTCTCGAGCTTGATTGGCATTATCTCGAGCGGCTTGGAAACCAAAATGGACGAGTTGCGCAAAGGGCGCTCGAAGGTGCTCGAGCAGGATCACACGCTTATTCTGGGTTGGTCGGATCAAGTCTTTGCGATTATTTCCGAGTTGGTGATTGCCAATGACAACCGCAAAAATCCGATGATTGTGGTGCTCGCCGACCATGACAAGGTTGAGATGGAAGACGAGATTCGCGTCCGAGTGCCAAAACTGGGTCGCACGCGGGTCGTGTGCCGGTCTGGCAGCCCAATTGACCTGAGCGATCTCGAGGTGGTCAGCCCACAAACCTCACGTTCGATCATTGTGCTGTCCCCGGAAGGTGACGATCCTGATTCACAAGTCATTAAAACCGTTTTGGCACTGACCAATAATCCTAAACGCCGCCCCGCCACTGATGCCCGAGGGGCGTATCACATTGTTGCCGTCATTCAAAATCCTGGCAACTTGGAAGCCGCGCACCTTGTTGGGCGTGACGAGGCACACTTTGTGCTGGGCGAAGATTTGATCTCGAGGATCACGGCACAAACCTGCCGCCAAAGCGGTCTGAGCGTGGTGTACACCGAATTGCTCGATTTTGACGGCGATGAGATTTACTTTCAATCCGAACCGAGTTTAACGGGCAAAACGTACGGGCAAGCGCTGTCGGTGTTTGAAGACTCGAGCCTGATGGGTTTGTACAAGAACGGTACCGAGGTTTTAATTAACCCTGCCAGCGACACGCGAATTGAAGCGAACGATCAATTGATTTGCATCAGCCGCGACGATGACACGATCAAACCCTCCAAAATAACGCCAAGCATCGACATGAGCTTGATTGTGGCTCAAAAAGAAAAATTTGAAGCCGCCAGCGAAAAAACTTTAATTCTGGGTTGGAATCCTCAAGGTGTCACCATCATCAACGAACTCGAGCAGTACGTTTCCGCAGGTTCGAGCGTGGTGATCGTGGCGAACGATGAAAGCGTTCCAGACATACTGAAGCGCGAATGTGCTGGCGTGACCAAGCAAACCCTCGAGTTTCGCTTGGGTGACACCACAGACCGCCGCACGCTCGAGGCTTTGGACGCGACCAATGCCGACCATGTGATCGTGCTGGCGTACCGTGAGCATCTCGAGGTTCAACAAGCCGATGCCAAAACCTTGATTACGCTTCTGCACTTGCGCGAAATTGCCGATAAAGCGGGCAAAGACATGAGCATCGTGTCAGAGATGCTCGACAACCGCAACCGCGAACTGGCGGAAGTCACCAAAGCCGACGATTATATTGTCAGCGACAAACTTATTAGCTTGATGCTTTCACAAATCTCTGAGAACAAACACCTGGCAGAGGTTTTCCGTTATTTGTTCTCGAACGATGGCAGCGAAATTTACTTGCGTCCAGCCAGTGGTTACGTCAAAACGGCTGCAGACATGAATTTTTACACCGTGCTCGAGGCGGCGCGACTTCGCAATGAAACCGCCATTGGTTACCGAATCGAATCGCAAGCCCACGACGCCGACAAGGCTTACGGCGTGCGGGTCAACCCGAAAAAATCAGACATGATCAGGTTCTCGAGCGACGATAAAATTATTGTTCTGGCGGAAGATTAGACCAAAGTCAAGTAGGGTGCGCCGTGCGCACCAAGAGTACGTGTCCAACGGTGTGCACGGCGTACCTTACCTTTAGGAAGATTGAAATGAACCAACTGGAAACTCGAGCTTGTCTATTCGCGCATCCTGCCAAGCACAGCTTGTCCCCAGCGATGCACAATGCGGCGCTCGAGGTTCTGGGGGTTGCAGCGCGGTACGAGGCTCGAGATGTGCCACCCGAATCTTTAGCGGCAGAATTCGCTGCCTTGCGAACATCAAACTTGTGGGGGGTGAACCTCAGCATTCCGCACAAGGAAGCCGCGCTCGAGTTGGTGGACAGCATGAGTCTCGAGGCTGGTGCGATGGGTGCGATCAATACCGTGGTCAATCGTGATGGAAAACTCCACGGTTTGAACACCGACGCGCCAGGTTTTATGGCATCCTTGCTCGAGGGAGGCTGTAACCCCTCTGGGCTTGCCGTGATGGTGCTTGGAGCGGGTGGCGCGGCTCGAGGTGTTTGTTGGGCGTTACAGCAAGCAGGAGCAAACGTCTATCTTTGGAATCGCTCTGAGGCTCGAGCCAAGCAACTTTGTGACGAGTTTGGACTGAATTTTGTTTCAGATATTGACCTCGAAAAGAACGTCCGAAACTCGAGTTTGTTGGTGAATACCACCAGCGTCGGACTTGATAACCCGCTCGAGTCACCACTGCCGTTTGGTGTTTTGCCAAGTGCGGGTTGGGTTTGCGACATCGTCTACCGACCACTCGAGACCAAACTTTTAAAGGATGCTCGAATTGCGGGTTTAATTGGCATTGATGGGTTGGGAATGTTGGTGCATCAGGGTGCGTTGGCGCTCAAAGCCTGGATTGGGCGTGACGCGCCCGTGAGTGTGATGCGAGAAGCGGCACTGGCTCAATTGAAAACTTAAAGTCAAACAAAACTCGAGGCTGGCAGTAAACTCGAGCCATGAAATCGGTGATGTTGCTTGGACACCGTGGCAGCCCGAATGTTGCTACGGAAAATACGCTTCCTTCTTTTCAAGCCGCGATAGATGCGGGGCTTGACGGCGTGGAATTGGACGTGCAGCGCACCCTCGACGGCGTTTTGGTGGTGCATCACGATTTTCACTTGCCCGATGGTCGCTTGATCGCTGCATTAAACGCCAAAGAGGTCGAAGCCGCAATCCTGCCCATGAACGGACGTACCCCGAGACTCGAGCATGTGCTCGAGTGGGCGAAAAGTGCCAATGCGTTTGTCAATGTCGAAATCAAATCGAGCGGCTTATCAACCGACAACCGCGAACTCGAGACGGTCAAGTGTATTGCCGTGACTGGAATGCGCAGCAATGTGATCGTCTCGAGTTTTAACCCTGCCAGCCTGGCGCGGGTGCGCTTTGCCGATTCTGGTCTGGAAACTGGACTCTTGTATGAAAACAACACCGAACCAAAATGGTTGCTCGAGAATGGTTGGAGCGCCGTGCTGCTGGGGGTGAAAGCCTTGCATCCGTACCATGCCAACGTGACGCCAGAACTGATGCGACGCGCCAAGAAACGCGGTTGGAAGGTCAACACCTGGACGGTCAACGATCTCGAGATTGCTCAAAACATGATTGCGCTGGGCGTGAATGCCCTGATTGGGAATTTCCCAGAAATACTGCTGGAAGCCGCAGGAAGGGCGGTTAAAACGCACAACTCGAGTCAGCAAAATCCGTCATAATCAAGACCATGACCGAGTTTAAATTGATCACTTCACCCGATAGCGATATTTTTGAAGAACGCCTGAACCGTTTTGTTCACGACCTCGGAACGGACGTGGTGTTGGGTCACATCAATTTTTCGACCACGGTTTTAGCCAATGGAACTGTCGTGTACAGTGCTTTAATCGCGTATCGTAAGCCCGAAGCCTGGTGAGGCTCGAGGTTCAGCTTCGAGGCATTTTCTCGAGCAAGTACCCCGCGCCGTTTAGAAGCGTAAATTCTGCAATGCGGTAGCCTTTGGCAAAATAGGCTTGCAAGATTTCGCGTCCGTGCAAGCGCCACGCTAGCGCCAAGTCTGGGTTCTCGCTCAGGATGCTCGAGTAATCGTTTGGAAGGCGCATTTTGAGGTGTGTGGCGTGAAGCTCGAGGTTGATCTCTGTTGGGTGTTTGCCGTTCACAGTGTTGATTTCTGATGCGTCTGGAAGGTTTATTGATTGTCCGGACTGCCGCGCAATCACTCGAGGGTCGTTTAAGACCCACTGTGCCATCACCCGGTCTGACGGCGCACCAGCGTTGATGCCCGTTAACGTGCCGTAATAATTTTCAAGGTAACTGCTGGCGGTTGCGCCCAGTTTTCCAATGTTCAGTTTGGCATTTGGGACTCGCAGTGGGTCGTAAGTCCAACGCACCGTATGAATGCCCTTTGCCAAGCACCAATCGCGTTGAAACCACTTCAAACGTGCGCCCAACCCTGCCGCCCGATGCTCGAGTTTTACGCCTAAACTGTGCGAGTGTTGCACGCCTGGGATGTCGGTTGGAAAACCGAAAACGAACGCGACCAAAGTATTATCAGGCGTGAATGCACCTGCCAGCAGTGCGCCTTCGTCCCGCATGGCGCGGTACAGTTCGGCTGGCACATGATCCGAATTCCAGATTTGACGCTCGAGTGTCGCAAGTTCTTGCATTTCAGCGTTGTTGGCAATTTCACGCAATTCGTAATTCACGGACTCAATCCTTTTGAAGTGCTCGAGATTTTGGTTGATGATGCCTTGTCCAGCAAGCCTGTGGATAAGCTGTGGATAAGATTTTCACGCCATGGTCAGCGCATAAAACGCGGCGGCAATCCCTGGCGATGAAGTCCGAATCTGTCCCTCGAGCGCCCCTGAAATCAAGTCTTGCGGCGCAATCCACTCGAGCGTGATGTCCTCGTCTTCGTCGGGCGTGCCGAAAGCCTCGTGCAAATTTTGGGCGTAAACCAAATGCAGCAATTCGTCGGTAAACCCTGGCGAGCTGTAAAAACGGGTCAAGATTTTTAAGTCTCCGCCCAAACTGCATTCTTCGGCAAATTCTCGAGCCGCAGCCGTTAAAACATCCTCGCCGTCTTCGATTAAACCCGCCGGAATCTCGAGCGTGAAGGCTTCAATTGCGGGTCGGTATTGTTTGACCATCAGCATTTTGCCGTCTTGTATTGTCAGAATTGCCACGGCGGCTTTGTGCCGAATGATCTCCCACTTGTCATTTTCAATCTCGAGCCTGACCACACGACCTGCGTAAATGGTTTTACGGTTTGACATGCTTTAAGCTTACCTGTGATTGATACTTGGTGTGCAGTTTGCAATGCGGATACCCTGATTTAAGGTAAAGCTCGAGAAACCAATTCGGCTTCTCGAGCTTAAAAAATGGCTGCTAAAATTTAGCGTACGTAATAACGCCAAGCGTACCTGGCAGGAACGTTGGTGCGGCTGCTCAGGTCAACATCCAAAATCTCGCCCAACGTGCCACTGACTTTGGTGATTTTGCCCACCAGAATGTTCCAACCTTGTTTAAGTTGGACATTGACCATGACGTTGTAGGTCGGTCCGTTTGTGCCCTGGCAAGTTCCAGTGACGTTTAAATCGCCGTCCAGAAACACCACAAAGGCTTGCTCGAGACCAACCAAAGCTGGGGTCACACTTTGGTTGCTGAGGATCAACGAACCGTACTTGCCCGCGCTCGGTGCACCAAATTGACGTTCCGAACCTTTGACCGTACTCGAACTAAACGTCAGGTTTTGGTTGGCGTTGCAGTACGATCCCAGCAAGGTTGTCGGGTCGCTTAAAACTGTTGGAGTTGGTAGGTCGTAACTGACCAAGCCCGTTGCATCAATTGGAGTTGTGTAATTGGCAAGGGTTGGATCATTGGAGGTTGCCGATAAGAAATCTCCGACTTGTCCCGACCATTGCAAGATCGTCTGGGTGGCTTTGTTCACTGCGAACGGGGCTGCTAGAGTCGTTAAGCTTATCGTGGCAGTTTTGGTCACACCGTCACCAACCGCCTTCACCTCGAGGTTGATGGTTTGAGCGACTGTGTTGCTTGCCACGGCGATGACCAACGTTCCAGTGTCAGTCGTCAGGCTGAGCGGTGCGGCGCTGATTCCTGTTGGCAGCGGAATACCGCCAACACCTTGCAAGCTGACCGCTACAGCAGCAGTCACTCCGGCACGTGTGAGGGTAATGGCAACGTTGCCTGAAAAGGTTGGTTCAATGGTCAGGGCAGCATTTGTTGCCAAAGTGAAATCGGGCTTGGCAGTCACCGTTAACGCGAATGGGATGGTTTTGGTCACTCCACCACCGAGGGCTTTGATCTCGAGGCTGGTATTGTTCTGGACGGCGGTCAGGGCAGTCGTGGTCACCGTTAATGTCCCGCCCGTGGCAGTGGCTGCGAAGCTCGAGCCGACGCCTGTTGGCAGCGCAATTCCGCCGACGCCTTGCAACACAACATCGATGGTTGCCGTCAGATTGGTGCGAACGATGGTGATGGTGGTCGTGCCAGATTTGCCTTGTTCAAGACTTAAACTGCTTGGGTTGCTCGAGAGCGTAAAATCTGCTGGGATTGGTTTGGCGGTGACGGTTAAGGTAAACGGTGTCGTTTTGGTCGAGCCGCCCCCAACGGCTTTGACCTCGAGCGCGTAATTGTTGGCTATGGCATTGGCAGCCACAGCAATGTTCAGCGTGCCAGTGTTGCCAGATGCCGTGACGTTCGCGGCACTGATGCCCGTTGGCAGTGCCGTTCCGTTTGCGCCCTGCAAACTGAGGGTGATGTCGGCAGTCAAGTTGCTGCGGACAATGTTTACCACCGTACTGCCCGTTTTGCCCTGCTCGAGGCTGAGGGTCACTGGGTTAAGTGTGATCGAAAAATCTGAGACGGCTGGCGCACTGACATTCACGGTTAAGGCTTTGGTTTTGGTGATGCCACCCGCAACGGCTTTGACCTCGAGCGTGTAACTTTGCGCGGCGACGCTGGCGGTGACAGCAATGTTAATGCTGCCTGTGAGTGCCGCAATGCTTGTGCCTGTCGATGAGATTCCTGCTGGCAGTGCAGTGCCACCCGTCCCCTGCAAACTGATGGTTGCTGTATCAGTCAAATTTGTGCGCGTTAACGTGACCGCCACCGTACCCGAAAGACCTTGCGTCACTTGCACCGTGTTGGGGTTTAACTCGAGCGTCAAATCACTGGCGGCTGGTGCGGTGACAGTCAAAAGTAGCGCTGTGGTTTTGGTGATTCCACCCCCAACAGCTTTAACCTCGAGCGCATGTTCTTTGATGGCGCTGGTGTTAGCAACCACAATGTTAAAACTGCCGCCAGTGGCATTCGCCGTGAATGTGGCGCTGATGCCCACTGGTAAGGCTGCCCCGCCTGCGCCTTGCAGACTGACATCGATCGGGTCGGTAAAATTCGTGCGGGTTAAGGTCACATTGACCAAACCAGATTGACCTTGAACCACACCAAGACTGGCAGGGTCGATGCTGAGGTTAAAGGTTTTGGCTGTCTCTACAATTAAATTAAAAGCCACCGTTTGGCTTAACCCACTGGCGATACTGCCTTTGACTTGAAGCGCATAGGTTTTTGCCGCCAGACTGCCGCTTGCTGCAATGTTCAGCGAACCCGTACCGCCCGTCACTGGGTTGGGACTGAAGGTGCCACTTAAACCCGTTGGCAATACTGAACCGTCCGCCTGTTCCAACACCAAATCGATGGGCGTGGTGTCGCTGGCGTCCCGTTCGACGCTAACGGTGATTGACTTGGAAGTGCCTTGGGACAAGGTTAAATCTTGGGCTGTCAGTTTAAACGTGGTCTGGATGGATGGATTGCACGCCATCAAGAGCATCAAAAGAATCGGTGCAAGCAGGCTGTGTACTGATCGTTTCATAGTTACCCCTTGGGAAAGTGTCTTTAGAAACTATATGGGAACAGCATGATCGAACCGTGAGCGACGCAAATAATGTGGTTTTAATGTGCCCAGCTTGAGTTTTTGAATAAATTTAGCTGTGCTTCTCGAGTTTTAATCTCATCGAACCCGCCAGCACTTCCCCAGGCGCTAAAATCCTGACGCCCGTATTCTGGACGCCCCGCGCCATCAGGTTAAAACCGTCCGTGCAATGCGAGACAGGCTCGAGCGCCACTGTGCCGTCAGGGTCGCCGTTAAACACCACAAAATGCCTGTAAATCGGGTCGCCCTCGATTCGCAAAGCATAACCGCTGCCAGTCCAAGTTAAGGTTGCCGCGCCGTCCCAATCGTTGTACACATTGTCAATAAATAATCCAGTCGCGGCTTTGGGACTGGAGAAATCCAATTCGGCAGGAATTGTTTGGCTGCCCCCATCAGGAATGCGGGTGGTGTCGGTCAAGTAAACACTTTTCGCCTGAAATTGTAGCTTTGGTGCGGCGCTCGAGCCTAAGAACGTGGGCATAAAGTACGGGTGATAACCAAGCCCGACAGGCATTGGCACATCTCCAACGTTTTGCACCTCGAGATGCGAAACGAACACGTCGTCCTCGAGTGCGTACCTGGTTTTAAAGGTGTAAGAAAACGGGTAATTGGAATCGGTCACGGTTCTCGAGTCGTACCAAAACTCGAGCGCCTGTTCACTGCGGGTCATCTCCAGCGCACGGTTGCGAATATCACCATGAATCGTCAGGATGCCATCTGCCCAATTGGGTTGAAGTTTGTATTCACGACCTTCAAACATAAACTTGTTGTGTTTAATGCGGTTTGAATACGGTGCGAGGTTGTAACTCGAGAAACCCGCACTGTCGTTCCCCTCGAGCAACGCTGGATTTGTTGGACGCATCACGGCTTGCCACGCCCCATTCGCCATCGCCTCGAGCGCGACAGGACTTGCGCCCAAACGCGGGTGAACGGCAAGTTTCCAATGTTCGTTCTCTAAAATTTCGATGCTCATCGCGTTTAGTTTAACCTTGGAAACGGAGACGCACCCAACCAGCCAACTTTTCACCAGGCTCGAGCACCTTGACGCCCGTGTTTTCAACACCCCCAGCCAACAAATTAAAACCATCCGTGCAATGCGAAATCGGTTCAACCGCCAACGTCCCATCTGGCGAGGCATAAACGCACAAATGCGAGAAGACCTCACTCGCCTCGAGTTTCAAAGTTTTGCTTGTATCACCCATGTCGTACTCGAGGAGTGCCGCCCCGTTCCAACCACCGAAGACATGGTTGATTGCCGTGTCGCCAATAAAACGCGCCTTTGAAAAATCAAAGTTTTTCGGAATCGGTTTCATGCCCGTGGTCGGAATAAAACTTGCGTCGGTTTCATAAAGTCCTGCCGCGTCAAACTGAAGTTGCACGTCGTTGCTGCCAAGTAATTTGCGTACAAAATACGGATGCAGCCCAAAACCTGCCAGCATTTTTTGCTGACCGACATTCTCGAGTTCGAGTTGCGTCTCAAAAATATTGTCTTTCAGCGCGTAAATCACCTTCATGCGAATTGGAAACGGAAAGTTAAAATCCGCAACATCCCTGGAATCAATGCTGCACTCGAGCGAATTCTCCCCTCGAGTCACGCTCCAAGCACGGTTTCGCACGTCGCCATGCTGGGTGCTGCCACCTTTTGCGGTGGCTTTTAATTGATACTCCTGGTTTTCAAACACAAACTTTGCATCCCGAATCCGATTTGAAAACGGGGCAAGCGTAAAACTCGAGAATGGACTTGCAGAATTTTCGGCTAACGCCGCATCGGGCGTGACCCGCATTACGGCTTCAAGGCTCGAGCCTTGCTTGGCGCTCAAAGACTTGATGCTTGCACCCAGATTTGGCGCAATCTCGAGTTTCCAGAATTCGTTCTCTAAACGTTCGATCATGACTCGAGTTTACTTCTGTTTGAAAGCGCCAAGCTCGAGTTTTAGATTTTGCGGTCTTGCTGTTTTCGCCACCAATCCCTGAAATCCCGTAACCTTGGCAAAGACTCGAGGTCTTTCTTGCGCCCAGAAGCCTCTTTGCTGGCAATAATATCGTCTAGATTGCAAACCCTAAAACCATCAACCAAAACTTGTCTGTCCCAAGCTTGGGTAAAAGTTTCAATGCCGTCAGGCGCAAAAATTAGGTCAAGATCAAACGGACCATTTTTAAGTTGAACAAAATCTTGACCTGCCCGAACCTGCGTTTTTTGTTTTTCGGTCAAATCAAACTCCAACTCGAGTAAAGCCAACACAAGGTTTTGCCCGTTCGTTAAACTTTTTTCAACGAACACGTCAACGTCTTGGGTGGTGTCAGGAAAGCCGAGCAAAACCGCTCCAGATTTTCCAAGAAACAAATACCGAACATCATGTTTTTCAAACGCATCACGAACCTCGCTGGCTTGCCGGTAATCAAACACGACCAAAACCCAACCAACTTGGCAGTTGTTCGCACCATTTTCGGTAATCGTCCATCGTCTCAAACGCCCGAAATGGCTCGTCATCGAGAACGGGTTTGTAGGTTTTGATAAACGCGTACTTCAAACGTGTTTGCAAACTTCGCCGTGCTGCGGCTTCAAACTCTTCAATCCATTGTTGATTTGGTATTTGATCGTTCATGGTTTTCATCATAGAACAAAAAATTCTAGAAGATCCCTTGATCTTAAGCCAGTTTTGCGCCATGATATGAGGGCGTTGATCCGCAAGAGTACCAAAGCTTTAAACCTCGAGCGAACCAGGGACGGTGTGAGCCTGGTGGTGCGAACTTTGCGAAAGGCAGCGGGGAGCAGATTTAGAAAAGAGCTTTAGGGGTTTTCCCTTTAAGAACTGGGGTGGAACCGCGCAGTGTTTACTGCGTCCCCAGGTGGCGCTGGAAGCCGCCTGGACTTTTTGTTTGGGCAAATTCAAACTTCCAAGCGCAAAGAAGGAGGGTTTTATGCCAGCGCAGTCGATGGACGAACTCGTTTCTCTTTGTAAACGCCGTGGGTTCATTTTCCCAGGCAGTGACATTTACGGCGGCTTGCAGGGGACGTACGATTACGGTCCTTTGGGCGTGGAGCTTAAGAACAACCTCAAAGCCGCCTGGTGGCGTTCCATGATTTACGAGCGCGACGACATCGAAGGGCTTGACGCCAGCATTTTGACCCACAAGATGGTCTTGCGTCATTCGGGTCACGAGGCGACCTTCACCGACCCGATGGTGGACAACCGAACCAACAAAAAACGTTACCGCCTCGACCATTTACTCAAAGACCAAAAGCCAGAAATTCTCTCGAGCATCGTGGCATCGTTTGGTTTTGAGGGCGAGGGTGTGGATGCCCTCTCGAGCGCGATGACCAAAAACCCCGAGAAAGCCGAGATTGCCTTGAACGCGGGCAAAGCCCTTGACCCAGACGATGGCAAACCAGGCAACTGGACTGCGCCGCGTCCATTCAACATGATGTTCCGCACCACCGTTGGTCCTGTGGCAGACGAAGAAAGTTACGCCTACCTGCGCCCAGAAACCGCGCAAGGCATTTTCACGAACTTTAAAAACGTGGTGGATTCCACCAGCCGACGCTTGCCCTTCGGTATCGCGCAAATCGGAAAGTCATTCCGCAACGAAATCACACCCCGCAACTTTATTTTCCGTGTCCGCGAATTCGAGCAGATGGAACTCGAGTCCGTGTGGGAAACGGTAAAGAATGTCCACGGTGGCTTTGGAGTAATGCGAGAGGTCTTCTTTGGTCTGA
>JANLWR010000711.1:0-2310 GCA_031364625.1 Deinococcales bacterium
GCCGTGCATCTGCCCTGCGGCACTCAAACCGACAATCTCGTAATTTGCCAGTTTTGCTGTGATTTCTGTTAACACGACTCGAGCCGCCGCCACCCAATCCGCAGGATTCTGTTCAGTCCAACCAGGTTGAGGCGTTAAAAGCGGGTAACTCGCGCTGGCTTCCGCAATCGCTTCACCCGAACTCGAGATGGCGAGGGCTTTGATGCCGCTTGTTCCAAGGTCAATGCCGATACTGACTTTTTGCATGGGTTGATTCTCCAAACTTTGTTTTTCTTAAAAACACTCAGACACTCGAGCAAAATTGTAGGGTGCGCCTCGCACACCGTTGGTCACGTACTGACGGTGCGCAGGGCGCACCCTACTGATCGAGAATTTAAATGGTTTTCTTAAATTTACCGCACGCCGTACAACAATTCCATCGTCAATTGATCCAGATGCTCGAGTCCAGGTCCGCGTTTGCCGAGGGCTTCACGGTCAAAGGCGTGTGCTTTGAGTTTGCTGGCATTGTCTTTAGAGTAGTTTTTGACCAGATTCTCGAGCGCGGCATCTTGAACTTTGTAATGCTTGATGGCGGCTTGGATTTCCGCGTCGGCGTTGAATTGCGCGACTTTTTCTTTCAGGATCAAGTACGTCCTCATGCAGCCTTTGGCGAAAGCCCAAACGCCCGCCTCATCTTCGGTGCGCAGGGCGTGGGCGTCGAAGTGGCGCATTCCGGCGTAACCAGAATCCTCGAGCAGTTTGACGGTGAAAAACGCGCCTTTGGGGTTTTCTGCGCCGAACCGAAGGTCTTGGTCGAAGCGTCCCATTTTTTGGTCGTTCAGGTCGATGTGAAACAGTTTTCCGGCGTCGATGGCTTGGGCGACGGCGTGAACGAACGACAGTCCCGCCATGGTTTCGTGGGCGAATTCTGGGTTTAAACCGAACAGTTCAGATTTCTCGAGGGTGGCGATAAATCCCAGGGCGCTACCGACGGTAGGCAGGTAAATGTCGCCGCGCGGTTCGTTGGGTTTTGGCTCGAGGGCGAATTTGTAGCCGTAACTTTGGTCTTCACTGTATTCGGCAAGAAAGTTTAATGCCTCGCGGAAATGCTGCAAGCCTTCGATGGCGTTGCTGCCCGCATCCACCTCTGCGCCCTCGCGTCCGCCCCAGAAGACGTAAGTTTTCGCACCGAGTTCCGCGCCCAAGTCCATCGCGTTCATGGTTTTTTGCACTGCCAGCGCCCGAACTCGAGCGTCGGGGCTGGTGAATGCGCCGTCTTTGAAGGCTGGGTCGCTGAAGAGGTTGGTGGTCGCCATTGGGACTTTTAAGCCAGTGTCGGCGAGGGCTTTTTTAAAGCTCGAGACGATCTTGTCTCGCTCACTGGCGCTGGCGTCGATTGGCACGAGGTCGTTGTCGTGCAGGTTGACGCCGTAAGCGCCAAGTTCTGCGAGTTTATGCACGATGTAATCTGCGCCGATGGCTTCACGGGTCGGTGAGCCAAAAGGGTCGCGTCCGATGTTGCCAACCGTCCACAGTCCGAAGGTGAATTGGTGCTCTGGTTTTGGGGTGTACTCTGCCATAATTTAGCCTCCTGATATTACTGAAATCGATTTCGGTAGCTTCAAAGTATCATACTTATGCAAAAAATCAAGCTCCAGAAATAGCAATTAACAAAACCCAAGAGGCTCGAGTTTCAAAACGCTCAACTTTTTAGCTCTCTACTCTGCCCCCACTCAATCCGTTTCCTCGAGTTCAATTGCACCTTGATAACTTTCCGAAAAATCTCGAGCCAGCCGCAAACGAATCACGCTGGGGAATAAATTTAAGCTCGAGACTTCGGACAGCTTGACCCATTCGGGATAATACTGGTTGCTCGAGCCTTCGCGCTCGGTCATTTCGGGGCTGTTTGGATGAAGGCTGGGTTCGCCCCCGAGCCACCGCGCCAGGAAGTAATGCGCCACGCGTTTTGAAGCTGGATTATGGCTTTGATACAACTCTCGTTCGAGCACAAATTTGACGTTGGTTTCCTCTAAGAGTTCTCTTGCCGCAGCCGTTTTGATCGGCTCACCAGTTTCGACGCTGCCGCCAGGAATCACGTAATACTCACCGCGACCTGCTTTGACCCGGCGCAACAAAATAATCTCGAGCCAACCCGAGCGTTCACGCCAAATAAAGCCTCCCGCCCGGGTTCGGGCTGCCATGCGCGGTTATTTCCCCTGCCATTTTGCGCGGCGTCGCTCGAGGAAGGGCGTGCAATCAAGGAGGTCACCCGACAAGCCTGCCGGTCAACACACCGATGCGCCCCTCAAACCGGTCCGGGGCCACCCCCGC
>JANLWR010000758.1:0-3078 GCA_031364625.1 Deinococcales bacterium
TGTCGACCTTCTTCTCGTGCTTGGGAGCCTCGACCGGCTGGGCGGGTGCGCCGCCCGTCATCGACCTGAGATCCTCGAGAGTTCTGGGTTCCGTGATCGACATGGGCTCAGGCCTTCCTTCTCGGCATGTTCTTGGGGTTCATCGCACCGACGTCGAGCTTGACGGGACCCTGTGCGGCGTGGGGATGGTCGGGTCCGGCGTAGACTTTGAGATTGCGGAGCTGGCGGGTGCCGAGCGGGCCCTCGGGCAGCATGCGCTCGAGCTTCATTGGTGTCCATGATGGCAGGTGCAGACTTTATCAAAACCAGCACAGGCAAAGAAAGCGTGAACGCCACCCTGCCCGTCAGCCTCGTGATGGTGCGTCAAATTCGGGATTACCTCGAGCGCACAGGATTTAAGATTGGCTACAAACCTGCCGGCGGTATTCGCGCCGCCAAAACCGCCCTCGAGTACATGTTCTTAATCAAAGAAGAACTCGGCAACGAATGGCTCGAGCCTCATCTGTTCAGGTTTGGTGCGAGCGGTTTGCTGACCGACATCGAACGGCAACTCGAGCATTACGTGACAGGAAGTTACTCGAGCGTCCGTCGTCACCCGATGGTTTGATATGCCAAGACGTGACATTTATCATGCCAGTGTCAAAAAAGCCCTCGAGTTGGATGGTTGGGAGATTACGCATGACCCACTTTCGTATCGAATAGACAATGACCAAATATTTATTGATCTTGGTGCAGAACGGGTGATTGGTGCTCAAAAAGGAACACTTAAAATTGCAGTTGAGGTTAAAAGTTTTCTCAGTCCTTCACCACTCACAGATTTACAAGAGGCTATCGGTCAATTTGTTTTGTACAAAGAATTTCTCGAGGAACTTGAACCAAACCGAATCATGGTCTTAGCCATTCCCGAAAGTGCAGCACCACTGTTTGAACAACGCATTGGTCAACGACTGCTAAAATCTCAAAACTTTGTTGTGATCGTTTATGACGTAACGAAAGAGGTGATCTCCAGATGGCTAGGGCAAATCCCCAAGATATAAATATCATTGAAACGATTCTCAAAGAATGGCTCGAGTATGGTTACAAAGACACTGGTTTAACCGTGTTCGATGTTGAGAATTTGCATTTTATGTTGCTCGAGGTGAGCTGGAAAGGTTCTGAACGGATTCATCGAATTGTTGCCCATGTTGACATTATTGACCATAAATTTTGGATTCAACAAGATCGCACATCAACTGGTGTTGGTGTTGACCTCGAGCGTGCAGGAATTCCTAAAAACCGTATTGTACTGGCATTTTATCCGCTTGAGCATCGCATTCATGGAGAGTATGCGCCACAATGATTTTAAACTGAAAAGAGAGAATTAGGAATGTGTGTTGAAACTCGATTCTGCTCAAGAAGATTATTTACTTAAATAAAATCCCAAACTTTTAAAAGGTGGAAATTATCAATGGAACAGCTTTCAGAATTAGATCGAATTAAAGATCATTTAGAAAAACTTTTATTTATGATCTTAGAAGTAGATTCATTGATAGAAATGACTGAAGATTATATTAGTATTGAAAATTCGGAAGACTTCAAGCTATTTAATATGTTACCAATTTTCTTTTCTAATATTTACAATAGTTTTGTAAAAAGCATATGTATCGACCTTTGCATCATATTTGATAAACCTGAAAAATCAAATCGAGGAATTCAAAAACTACTGAAAAGAATTGAAAATCAACTTAATTTAAATTTTATTAATAGTAAAAATAAGGAAAAATTAAAAATTGCGATAAGAGAAAACAATTTAAAAATTAATGATAATGAAAAATCATTTAAAAGTTTACTTGATTTGCGTGATAAAATTTACGCACATAAAGATAGAAGATATTTTGATAATCCAGATTTAATAATCCAAGAAATTAAATTTTCCATGGAAGATATAAAAAAATTAATAGAAATTGCCAAATCAATAGTTGGATTTTGGTATTCAGAGCTAATTATTGAATTTGATATGAGCAGTGTTAGTAAAGGCGAATTTGATCACCTGATTCAAATTTTAAAACAATACAAAATAGATAGAATCGAAGAACACTACAAACAATAGTTTTCGAGGAGCTTTTATGCCAAACGTAGCTGAACTTTTCCAAACCCTACCTTACGGCTCTGCGCCAGAATCCGATTCCGAAGCCCAAGCCTGGCTCGAGCGTCACAAGCGAAAATTCGATTTGTTTATTGCTGGGAAGTGGGTCAAGGCAAAATCTGGCTCGAGTCTCGAGACGTTAAACCCTGCGAATAAAAAAGTGCTGGCGAGTGTTGCGCTGGCTAATGATGCGGATGTTGATGCTGCCGTTAAAGCGGCTCGTAAAGCCTTCCCTGCGTGGTCGGCGCTGTCAGGTCATGCTCGAGCCAGGTATTTGTACGCGCTGGCAAGGTTGGTGCAAAAACACTCGAGGTTGTTTGCAGTGCTCGAGACTTTGGACAACGGCAAACCAATTCGGGAAACCAGGGACATTGATATTCCGCTCGTGGCGCGTCATTTTTACCATCACGCGGGTTGGGCGCAGTTGCTCGAGACTGAATTTTCGGGTTTTAAAGCGCTGGGTGTGGTTGGTCAGATCATTCCCTGGAATTTCCCGTTGCTGATGCTGGCTTGGAAGGTTGCACCTGCATTGGCAGCTGGCAATACGGTGGTGCTCAAACCCGCCGAGTTCACGCCGTTAACCGCGTTGTTGTTCGCGGAAATCGCGCTCGAGGCTGGGATTCCTGCGGGAGTGATTAACATTGTCACAGGCGACGGCGAGACGGGCAAAGCGCTTGTCAATCATGCTGGTGTGGACAAAATTGCTTTCACGGGTAGCACCGAAGTCGGGCGTTACATTCGCAGCGCAACGGCAGGCAGCGGCAAAAAACTGAGCCTCGAGCTTGGTGGAAAATCACCATTTATTGTCTTTGAAGATGCCGACCTTGATAGCGTGGTCGAAGGCGTGGTCGATGCAATCTGGTTCAATCAGGGCGAGGTTTGTTGCGCGGGCAGCCGAATTTTGGTGCAAGAAGGTATTCAATCACGTCTCGAGCAAAAACTGAAAGCCAGAC
>JANLWR010000387.1:0-2441 GCA_031364625.1 Deinococcales bacterium
GTTTGCCAATCTCGAGCGATCCAATGTCGTCACGTCCGAGGACTTTCGCACCGCCGATGGTGGCAACCGCCAGCGCCTCTCGAGCCGTGAGTTGCATAGCTTTAAACACTTCATTGCGGCGTTGCTGTTCGGCAATCTCGAGCCGTGACAGCAGCATGGCTTGTCGCGCCTCGAGCAGCAAACTCGAGCCGTCGTTGCTGGCGCTGCCATCGACGCCAAGTCCAACGTTGACGCCTGCCCTCAGGTACTTTCGGAGCGGCGCAATGCCACTGGCGAGGCGCATGTTGCTGCTGGGGCAATGCGCCGCGCCACAACCGCAACTTGCAAATTGCGCAATCTCGAGGTCGTTGACATGAACCGCGTGGGCAAACCAAACATCACCGCCCAACCAGCCAAGGTCTTCCATGAGCGCCACTGGGCGTTTGCCGAATTGCGCCAGACAAAAATCTTCTTCGTCTTTGGTTTCCGCCAAATGCGTGTGAAGCATGACCTTGTACGCTCGAGCCAGTTTGGCGCTTTCACGCATTAAATCGGTTGTCACACTGAATGGCGAACACGGCGCTAGTACCACTCGAGTCATCGCGCCCGGTTTGGCATCATGAAAAGTTTCGATCAAACGCATGGAATCTTTCAAAATAAAATCTTCGTTTTCGACCACATGATCTGGCGGCAAACCTCCAGCCGATTCACCCAGACTCATCGAACCTCGAGACGCATGAAGCCGCAATCCAACCTCTCGAGCGGCAATAATTTGATCGTCGAGGGTGCAACCGTTGGGGAAGATGTAATGGTGATCGCTGGCGGTGGTACAACCAGAACGTGCGAGTTCTGCCAATGCCACTTGGGTAGAAACCCGCATTGCCTCGGGGGTCAAACGCGCCCAAATCGGGTACAAGGTTTTAAGCCAGTCAAACAAATTGGCATTTTGCGCACCCACCACTGCCCTCGTCAAGGTCTGGTAAAAATGATGGTGCGTGTTGACCAAACCAGGCAGCACCACATGGTCGGTTAAATCCAGCACCACATCGGCAGTTTGGGGCAGTTCAGACGTTGGCGCAACCTGTACAATCACGCCGTCTCGAGCAAACAAACCCGCGTCTTTAATCTCGAGCTTTTGCGCGTTCATGGTTGCCAAAACGTTTGCGTTTTTGATCAAAAGTGTTGCCATGATGTTAAGTCTAACGCGTTATCGCATCCGCCATTTTGACGATGCCACACCAGAAACTCGAGGTTAAACTGCGAGCATGAATTTGCTTTTGGAAAGCCTCGAGTTTCGAGAACCTGCTCCGAACAGGTAGAATCCAATCTTAAGCCCTAGGGTGCGCCGTGCGCACCAAGATTTTCGGAGCATCGGTGCGCACGACGCAGCCTACCCGAGT
Source organism: Deinococcales bacterium (assembly GCA_031364625.1). Taxonomy (GTDB): domain Bacteria; phylum Deinococcota; class Deinococci; order Deinococcales; family JAAFIG01; genus JANXTZ01. The sequence goes on from JANLWR010000387.1 coordinate 1,380, forward strand.
TTTGTGGCTCTCTGTTCTCTGCCTTCCGCTCTCTGCTCCCCTCTCGAGGTTTTTCATGATTAAGACCCGCATTGCCCCTTCGCCCACGGGCGACCCTCACGTTGGTACGGCGTATCAGGCGCTTTACAATTTTGTGTTTGCCAAGCAAAACGCTGGGCATTTTATCGTCCGCATCGAAGACACCGACCGCGCACGTTTCAATCCAGAATCACAAAAACGGATTCTCGAGATGCTCGAATGGTTGGGTTTACCGCCCGATGAATCACCAGAAAAAGGTGGTCCAAGTGCCCCTTACATTCAAACCGAACGAGCCGAGATGCACCGTGCCTACGCAAACCAAATGCTCGAGACAGGGAAGGCGTATCGTGCGTTTGACACGCCCGCCGAACTCGAGGAACGCCGCAAAGCCTCTGAAGCCCGTAAAGACTCGTACCGAGGCTATGACCGCCGTGATCGTGACCTCAGCTTCGAGGAATCGAACACTCGAGCCGTAAGCGGTGAACCGTTTGCGATTCGTTTAAAAGTGCCTTTGACTGGTGAAACCATTGTCAAAGACCGTTTACGTGGTGATGTGATCTTTAAAAATGTCGAACTTGACGACAAGGTGCTGCTGAAAGCCGATGGTTTTCCGACGTACCATCTGGCAGCCATGTGCGACGATCACGACATGGGCATCACGCATGTCATTCGGGCTGAGGAGTGGTTGGTCAGCACCCCGATTCATATTCTCATTTTTGAGGCTTTTGGTTGGACGCAACCCGAATGGATTCACACGCCTTGGTTGTTGAACGCCGACAAAACCAAACTTTCCAAACGCAAAGGCGATGTCAGCGTGGACTCATACAAAGCCAAAGGTTTGATTCCCGAGGCGCTCTTAAATTACCTGGGAATGATGGGTTGGACCATGCCAACTGGCAAGGAGATCTTTAGTGTGTCCGACATGGTTGAGCATTTTTCTTGGGATCGGGTCAGTTTGGGTGGCAGCGTTTTCGATTTCGAGAAGCTGACCTGGCTCAATGGCAAGTACATTCGTGAAGTGCTCAGCCTCGAGGTACTGGTGAA
>JANLWR010000389.1:0-6030 GCA_031364625.1 Deinococcales bacterium
ATTCGTGACGCGACAGCAGACGAACTCGAGCATGGGCATTCGCACGACGGGCATCATCATCACGATTGAATGAATTATTCTCGCCACCCTCATTCCCGACCTTCTTGACCATAAAACGCACCTTCTTGCCGCTAAAGACAGCACCTTCGGGCTTGCGGCGCTTCTTGGTTTCAAGACGTACCTTCTTGACCATAAAATGCACCTAGCGGGCATGGTCGCCTTCTCCTGCACGGCGGGAGAAGAGAGTTTTATTTGCAATACCAAAAAGTTAGAATTCTCGAGATGAACACCACAGAATTGATCCAGAATTATTACAAGCGTTTCAACGCCGCCGACTGGGAAGGAATGCTCGAGTTGCTGACCGATGATGTCTCGCGCGATGTCAACGAGAGCAGCCGTGAGGGCGGCAAGGCAGCCTTTCGGGCGTTTCTGGCGCGAATGAACGAATGCCACAAGAGCTTATCGAGCCGCTCGAGGTGATGGTGAACCTGGACGATTCTCGAGCCGCCGCCGAGTACACGGTCAGCGGCACGTACCAAGCCACCGATGCGGGTTTACCCGAAGCCACGGGACAACAGTATTCATTGCCTGGGGGCGCATTTTTTACAGTGCGGGACGGTAAAATTGCTCGAGTCACGAATTATTACAACCTGGCTGATTGGCTTTCTCAAATCGCATGAATGGCTCGAATCTTGGTTTTTGCAAATTGCCAGTAGTTTTTGCTGATGAGTTCATGATCGGCGAGGAATCTGGTGATGCTGTCATGGCTGAGTTCACCATCCAGAACGTTAGATAGACCAGTTGCGGTGGCTTGACCGAAGTTGGTGATGAGGTAGTCGCTGTACAGGTCGATCATTTCGCGGTTCATCTTGGTAGCCGTTGTGTTCTTGATGCGCTTGTCAAGTTCGCTCGAGAATTAAGTGTTCAAATAGGTTTCTGCAAAATCCTGCGTAAGGTCAGTTAGAAATAGCTATGATTTTACTGAGAGTTATGACAAGCCCGCGTGTTGGATGCCGCATTAGCCTTCACTAAGCCACATTAGCGTTGGCGACCGAAACATCACACATGACTCAGGTTACAACTTGACAAAAAGATTAGGTATGCCTAAACTATAAACAGAGGCTTACCTATGCGAGAAATTTTATCACCCCAAATTGAAGATTACTTAAAGCAAATTCACACCCTCGGTCAAACTGGAAAAGTCAGCACCCAAGCCCTGGCAGACGCGCTCGAGATCAGCGCCCCCAGCGTCAGCGGAATGCTCAAAAAACTCGCCGAACTTGGGCTGGTCGCCCACGAAAAATACCAGGGCGCAACCCTGACCGAATCTGGACAAAAAATCGCGCTGGAACTCATCCGCCATCACCGACTGCTCGAGACTTACCTGCACCAAGCCCTCGGTTACGCCCTCGAAGACGTTCATGCCGAAGCCGAACGGCTCGAGCATCATATTTCTGAAGATTTTGAAGCCCGCATTTCGGCGCTGCTCGGACACCCCACGCACGATCCACACGGCGACCCCATCCCAACGCTAGACGGCATCATTCCAGAATCCGCCTCCAGACCCTTGGCGCAGATGTTTGTTGGCGAACACGCCACCATCGGACGCATCCGCGAGCACAGTCCAGAATTTGTCAAACACATTGCCTTGCTGGGTTTAACCCCAGGCGCAAAAATCAAGATCCTCGAGGTCAGCCGTCCCGCAGGAACGCTGACGCTCGAGGTGGACGGCGTGGCAATTCACACACTGTCACTCGATGCCGCCCAAAAATTATTTGTCATGGAGCAAAGGCAGGTACAATTATGATAACAGAGGCTCAAACCATTACCCACGGCGAATTCGACCGTGAACAAAACGAACAAGCCCTCGAGATTCTGACCAAAAAAAGCACCCGCACGGGCTGGCGACGACTGACCCCATTTCTTGGACCCGCCTTCGTTGCCAGTGTCGCTTACATGGACCCAGGAAACTTTGCCACCAACATCAGCGGCGGCGCAAAATACGGTTACATGCTGCTCTGGGTCATTCTGCTTGCCAGTTTAATGGCAATGTTAATTCAAAGCCTGTCCGCCAAACTTGGCATTGTCACAGGCAAAAACCTGCCCGAAATGATCCGCGAACGCTTTCCAAAAAAACTCGTCTGGTTTTACTGGGCGCAAGCCGAACTGGTCGCCATGGCAACCGACCTTGCCGAATTCCTTGGCGCGAGCCTCGCGTTTACCCTGTTGTTTGGATTGCCGCTCTGGGCTGGAGCAGTTTTAACCGGTATCGTGACCTTTGCACTTTTAGGCTTACAAGCCAGGGGTTTCAGACCCATCGAAATTGCGATCACCGCCTTTGTGACCGTGATCGCAGGCGCTTACGTGGTGCAAGTCGCCCTCAGCCGCCCAGGTCTCGAGGTGCTGGGCGGATTTGTTCCCAAATTTGCGGGACCTGAAAGCTTGTACCTTGCGGTTGGTATTATCGGCGCGACCGTCATGCCTCACGTGATTTACTTGCACAGTGCCTTAACCCAAAACCGCATTCCCACCGAGAACAAAACCCAGACCAAACGCCTTCTCAAATTCAACAACATCGATGTCAGCCTTGCCATGAGCATCGCCATGCTGATCAACATGAGCATGTTGATTGCCGCAGCCGCCACGTTTTTCACCACGGGCAAAGAAATCACCGAACTGACCCAAGCCTACAAAACCCTGACGCCACTGCTCGGCGGTGGGGCAGCCATCGCCTTTGGCATTGCGCTCTTAGCCAGCGGTTTAAGCTCGAGCGCGGTTGGCACGATGAGCGGGCAAGTGATTATGCAAGGTTTTGTTGGGTTTAGAATTCCGTTGTGGTTGCGCCGTTCGATCACCATGCTGCCCGCATTCGCGGTGATTCTGGCTGGACTTGACCCGACCAGTACGTTGGTGCTTTCGCAAGTGGTGCTTAGTTTTGGAATCCCATTTGCTCTGATTCCACTTTTGATGTTCACGGCAAACAAAAACATCATGGGCGATTTTGTCAATCATAAAATCACCACGCTGCTGGGTTGGGGTATTGCCAGTTTGATTATTGGTCTTAATTTTTACTTGCTGTTCGTGACCTTCGGTTTGATTCCGCAGTAAATCTCGAGACTCGAGCAGTAAATCATTGACATTTAGGAAAATTTGTCCTAAATTGTTGGTGTGTGGATCATCACCGAAAAACGTCTTCACCAAGCCATCAGCAAACACCCAAACGCCCAAGCCCCATTAACCGATTGGATCATCCGAATTCGTGCTGCTCGAGTTGCCCACTTTCACGAACTGCGAGACTTGTTCAACAGTGCCGACGTTGCTCACGGTTTTACAATTTTTGATGTCGGCGGCAACAATTACCGCCTCATCACCGATGTGGATTACCAAATGGGACGCGTTTACATCAAAGCTTTTCTGACCCACGCCGAATACGACGACTGGAACAAATCCATGCGATCAAGCAAAAAGAGGTAATCATGCTGCAAAAAACAATCCAACATTGGAACGCCTTACAAGATTCTGTGGGCGGCATTTTGCAACCCATTCAGAACGATGCCCATTACGATCAACTCAGCGTTTTGCTCGATGACCTGCTCGATTCAACTCGAGGAAATCCAAACCATCCATTGCGAGGCTTGCTCGAGATTGTGACCAAACTGATCGAAGATTTTGACCGTGCGCATCCGCTCGAGTTGAGCAAACCGCATGAAATGCTGGCATGGTACATGGAAAATAAAATCGTCAATCAAGTGCAATTGGCACTCGAGACGGGGATTGACCAAAGTTTGATTTCAAAGCATTTGCAACAAAAACGCCCCATCAGCAAAAACGATGCGAAAGTCTACGCGCAATTTTTTGACGCGCCCGTGACCGCTTTTTTTGAGATTTAAGATTTTGAATTATATTACGTCGGGTGCTTCAATACCCAGCAAAGCTAAAACCTCACGGATTGTGTCGGCAACCTTTATCACAATTTCAAGCCGTGCTTCGCGCAATCCTTCAGGAGAATATATTATACTCGTATCAGATTTGCTATTCTTGTCTTTATGATTGTAGTAAGCGTTAAAAGCTGCTGCAAGTTCGAGTGCATAAGCACACATTGGATGTGGTGTCACTTCACGCACACAAAGCTCAAGAACGCTAGGATATTTTGCCACAATCTTCGCAAGTTCTAACTCGAGATTTCCAATTTGAGTCCAGTCAGGTGTGCCACTCAAGTGTTCCGAATGATATTTAGCATAAATACCTCGGATACGTGCGTGCGCGTATTGGATTTTAACAGATGTATCGCCTTGCAATGACAATGCAGTGTCCCAACGGAAATCAATTTGGCGTTTTGGTTCTGCTTTGAGAAAAGCGAATTTCAACGCACCAATTCCAATTCGAGTTGATATGTTTTCTATCGCTGTATCTATTACCTCTGAAGTCAGTTTAGGATTTAGGAGTTCTAGAGGATCAGATGAAAGATCAGATTCTGGTGAAGAATCGGTATCTGTAATAATAAACCTCTCAAGGTAGATAGCTTCTCTTTTTTTTGCCTCAGCAACAACTTCATCGGCTGGAACAGTCGTTCCCTTCCGTCCGCTCATGGTTTCACCTTCGAGCAACACGGTTTCGTTTGCCAGGTGATGGTGTTTTAGGGCGTAAGTTCCGTCACTGACGAGCGATAACCCAGCTTTCACCACCATTTGCGGAAATTGCTGTCTTGCATCGATCACGTTAATCACTTGGTCTGCATGTGCGAACTTGTGACCCTCGGGTTCGTGCTCGCCGCTTGGTGCGGAAGTCCAGAGCGTTTTTCCGCTCGGTTGCACGCCAAACTTTCGATACTCGAGTCCTTCAAAAAACCCGAGTTTCCAGTAATGGTAGGCAATGTCTTTAGTTTCGTACACGAACGTGCCATTGCCGCGCACCAGCACTTTAAAGGATTCCTCGAGTCCTGGCACGAACGAACTCATGTCCACACCTTTTGCACCTGCATACTTGCCTTCGGTGGGGCTTTGCAACCGATCACCAAAAATCTCGAGGGCAGTTTTGACAAAGCCTTCTTTGACCACGTCCGATTCCCAAACCAGAAGGTCATATTCAATGCCGAGGCTGTACGCCGTCTCGAGTTGCGCGTGGACAATTTTTTCAACCACACCACGCAATTCGCCGCGCTCGAGGGCATGAACGACCAGGGCGATTTCGGGTTCAATCTCGAGTTTTTGTGGGGATTTTTCAGGAAATTCTTTGTTCAAGCGCACGTAAGATTCACCGAGCCAGTGGTCAAGGCGTGGCTTTTCGCTTAACGCATCAAAAACCTCGAGCCAGTTTGCGCCGTGGTACCGGTTGGCGGCGTAAATGCTTTCGGCGGCTTGGCGTCCAGTATCGTCAATGTAATTTTGAATTTCGACCTCAAAACCTGCCGCACGGTAAATTTTGCCCATCGCGTCGCCCAGTAACGCACCGCGAATATGTCCGACGTGCCATTCTTTGTTCGGGTTGACGCTGGTGTGCTCGACAATCACTTTTTGATTTTTTGGCGTGGCGACGTACCTCGAGTTCACCACGTCTTGGGTAAAGCCAGCAGCGTCCACAAAAAAGTTCAGGTACGGTCCGACGGCTTCGGCTCGAGCGACGCCTTTGGGCAGTTCGATTTTGCTCGCCAGGTCTGCCGCGATTTGCACGGGGTTGGCGCGTAACACTTTTGCCAGCAAGAACGGCAAGGGCGTGCCGTAATCGCCTGGTTTACCGGCGGGCGTGTCTTGAATCACGATCTCGAGGTGTGAGGCGTCAATGGGAAGGAGTTTCTCGAGGGCGGTTTTGAGGTTTTGTTTGAAGTCCTGCATGGCGCGAATCGTATCACACGGGATTGCAGGCAGAGCGTGACATTCTGATGACACATTGATTGAAGACTGATACGGTAATCTGGCAAAACACCATGACACGATAAAGTAATATGTACTATAAACTGTATAGTTATACCGTATCACGGCAAGTCCGGTTTACAATAATTCACCCATTAAATAGAACACACCTAATCTACTG
>JANLWR010000789.1:0-3318 GCA_031364625.1 Deinococcales bacterium
TCAAATCGTCTTCAGAACCTTTTTTGCTCGACAAATCGTGTGGGATACCATAAAAGACACATAGTTTTTTAAGTAAGGCATTGAGGCTAACCCGATCATCTTTCTTCGGACTGCGTAAGGAAATGTAAGCAACGGGAACAAAATCCTTTCCGGTTTCTGGTACAAGGTATCGTTTTCGCTGGATTTTCCCGTTTCCTGTGCCCTCAACAATACAATTCGCACCATGCATTTTTTCAAGCAGTGTACAAGAGGCGACATGATAAATTTTGCCGATGTATTTGACCAACGTTGTTTTACCAACAGTTGGCATTCCCCGAACCACAGCACTAGTGTAGGCAGAATCTCGAGATCTGCGATTGACTGTAATAAGGCTAATAATGGCATTCTTTACGTTGATGCGACTATCGGTAAGAATTGGATCGAAAGCAGAATTGTATTTTCCACGTTCGGTTCTGGAATTTTGCTTCGCGTCCTCAGACAAGTTTTGCCACTGCTCGGGTGTTGGAACATTGGGGCGTATCAGTGATTCCAATTCAACAAATTCACACCAGTCGGCAAAGGTTTTGATTGATTCCTCTTCCGAGTATGGAACTTCGCCAATCGCCCGTGTCATTAAAGTCAGATCGTCAGTTGCTGCTTCACCACGTGTTGTACGTGACACATTTATCGCCTGTGGTGGCAAATCTTTCTTGGGTTTCTTTGAATGATTATGTCTCGTCGGTAACACTTTCTTCTTCGGAGATGATGCCCCCTGCTTGGGTTTTTTCATAACGCCTCCGTGATTCGTCAAACCGTTCCACTCGACCTCTGAGTTTGGGTGGCATGGCTATTTCTTCCACCATTTCCTCTTCTGGCTCGAACATCGGTTTGGCTGGTATTGTTTTGGCTTTGGTTTTTTTTCGGTCATTTGCGGCTTGTTTGGTCAGTGTTTCAGAACGTCCATAAGCTCGTTTTTCTCGTCCATCGACAAAGCGATCCTCGTCCCACCTGGCGTACATTTCTTTGAGTGCCTGGGCAAAATCGCCATCATCTGGAGCCACCGTGTGAAAACGTTCCAGAACTCGAGCTTTGGCGAAGGCAAGGCTGACATCACTGAATGGTTTGGGGAAAATCCGTGTGCCACGCCAAGGAATGGATAACCAATCCTCGCTGTATTCATCGTAAAAATACACTTGACTGCGATCTCGAGGATCAACTTTTATGGGGTATTTTCCCTTGTGAGGACCTGAAATAATCTTCGATTTGACATCCCGATAAATGTTCAAGTCGGGGCTGTCGTAGGTCAAGTAGTCAATGATGACCCCGTTTTTATCGATTCGACGATACTCAGTCTCGAGGCAATCAAAATAACTGAGGTTGGGTATTGGCAAAACCCCAGCTTTGATAATCCCTTCTGCATACGCTTCGTTCGGTGACATGCGAACTGTCGGCGCACCTGGAAAAATCAGTGTCCTCGAGACATGATTCTGCCAGTCGGTGGCAACCCACTCGGCAAACATGGCATCAACTTCATCAATAAAATAGTAGGCCTTTTCTTCTACGTTGATGCCTCTTGATGGAACATCTGCGCCCTTGTAACCAGGCAAACGGGCAGCAAAGTTTTCGTTGATATAGCCGAACACATTCTCGACCATCGATTTGTCGGTGGGTCGCCGAATTCGCGCCCTTTGAATGTTCGTACCCAACATCACACAGACATGCTGTAAAACTTTTGAGATGAAAACCTTGTCATGGTCAATCACAATGGTTTGAGGTTTCACAAACGGAATCCCTGCGATGACCCGCTCAGACTCGAGGTCTTGATCGGTTTCGTCGGTTTTACGTTGAATCACCCACAGCTCTTCTGGAACACCAAAATAACGCCATTTGGCAACATCGGGCCAGTCGGGAAGGGCGGGTTTCGGATGCAAAATATCAAACATCAGCAATGCTGCATCAGTCCCTTTAGTGCTTTCTGGCATAAATCGCCAAGCAACAATCGAACGTGAGTACACGTCAAACGCAATCACCAAAGCCACTCGAGTCCAGTTCATTGTTTTGGGATCAACACAAAAGGCATCCAAGATGGTGCTGTCAATCAGGATGGTATGCCCTGGACGGGTGGCGCGGAACTGTCCAAAAGGTGCTCGTGGCTCGAGTTGACGTTTTTGGCGTTGACGGGCTGAACCTTGCAAACCAAGCTCTTGCTCGATGGCCGTGATCAAACGGTTCAGCGTTGAAAGGGATGGCAATTTGACTCGGTTTCCCTGCCCTTTCTCAAGTTTCGTTTTAACTCGAGAAATCAAGATTTTTCGACTGAGCTTTGATTCCTCTGCCGTACCCTCGAGCACCGTTTTGATGGTTTGATACAACGGGTCTTGGCTTTTCAATCGCACAGCCCGACGTGTTCGCATCATTCGACCATCAATCAAACCAACAAGCCCAGCGTCTTCGTAACGCTTTTTGATTTTCCACAAGGCACTCAGTTGAATTCCAAGCTCGGCTGCTTTGGCTTTCATGCGTTGCGTCAGGTTGGTGGTTTCTGGATCAAATGCCTGGTTGACTGGCTGATCTTCGAGCATCACGTCAAATCCATTGATGGCAATTTCGAGATGGCGCTGCATTTTTCGCGCACTTTCAATCGCCTTCTTGGTAGCAACACCCTCGAGAAGTGGTTCGGGTGCGAAATTGATGTCTTTCTCAACAGGGGTTGCCCGATCACGAACAAATTCGGCAATTGAAACAATCTGGGTTGCGCCGTGTTCATCAAGGAGTACAAGGTTTTGATCGAGAAATCTTTGGACTTTAACGTGTGAATCTCGCCATAAATACGTTTCTCCAACCACCAGTAACCACTTGTTCATGACTCACCTGCCCACAACGGCATTTGCAGCGAAAACTGCTGCTCGAGATTTGTGTACAAATGCTGATGCCAAAGCAAGTGGAAAACGACTGGTTTTACAAGAAAAGCATCTCCAACATCTCGAATCACATTTGCCAAAGAAGTTGGTTGTTTTAGATTAGCAAGAATCTGTTTGGAGAGAACCTCAAATTGATGTGGCACATCACGGTAAGCGGAAAGCCATTGCAGGTTATCAATATAAAAAGGATTTAATTCAGACATCACCCGGTGCTGCCAACCCAATTGTTCAGCAGCATCGTCAGCCAAGGCAAAATCGGCAATGTTGTCTGGTCTCTCAAGAAAAACAGTTGGTTTTACATTAATCAACCTGACTTCGCCATTGGTCGTTTCATAGACGAAATCGGGAATGTGCTGTTGATTGGCGTGCTGCAAAAGAAATGGTTGCTCGACAAGGGTACGAGCATTCCCAACAAAAT
>JANLWR010000795.1:0-1526 GCA_031364625.1 Deinococcales bacterium
TGTACTCGGACTGGGCGCTCGAGATTGGGCGTGAACTGGCAGGAATGCGCGGGGAGCGACGCAAAAACCTCGAGTTAAATTAAAAAGTCAGTTGGATGAATTTTTACAGCACGAACTTCCTCGAGCGCCAACGCATTCGCCTCTTCTTCAGGCATTCCCAAGAAACCCTTTGCAGGTTTGAAGATTTCCGCTTTCAGTTGTTCGCGTTGCTCGAGTGCCTCCAATGCTTTGGAAATCACGTTTTGATCCGTTATTTTCAAGACGCGTTTTAGGCGTTGTAAACGTTTTGTATCGGTGGCAGGCAGTTCGACGATCATGCCTCGAGTGTACGCGGATTGCAGGGGTGACGCAAGTATCGGCTTGACATTTTGATATTGAATCAATGGATGTTTTGGAATCTCGAGCGACCTGAATCAAATTTAGTAACTGATTTAGTAACTGACCTTACGCAGATTTAATAACCAAATCTGAATAAACATCCCGCAAATGATTTAACTTATCCCAAGCAGCTTGAACCGCCTTCAAACGCTATTTTGCTTTCAACGCAAAATGATTCAGCCCCGTACTCAACTTTAAACACTCCAACTTCAACACCCCCACATACGAACAAAATACATGATTCACCCTTGAAGTCACTAAACTCGCTGGACTCGCCCCTAATCCCGTGTTTTGCTTCTTGACCCTAAAGCAGCACCTGACGGGCTTGGGTCGCTTCCCAGACTTATGCTGCTCCTCAACTGACCATTCTTGACCATAAAACGCACCTTCGGGCATGGTCGCCCGTTTGTGATAGCCCAATCGAAGATTTTCACCCGTTAAACCAGTCTCACTTGAGCAAAGAAACAACACGCCCTCAATACCGTTCTTGACCATAAAATGCACCTGCCTTGACCACATACGTGCACCTAACGGGCGTGGTCGCTTCGGGCATGGTCGCTTCTCGTGTTTGAAAACCAGTTTGACCACAATCACATCAAACGGCACACCTTCAAGACGTGCCAAATAGGGTTTGCCTTCCTCGAGTTCTAGTGTTGACACAGCTTGCAAGCTACTTCCTGCACGCTCGAGCAGCTTGATTTTCCGATTTTCTTTGATTGGTGTGATGAATTCCTTTTCTAAATCCAGTTTCACCAACCGCATGTTATCAGCACTCCCGTACCACACATCAAACAAAACCCTTTTAAAGGGAACTTCGTTCTGTACGGCAAAACGAAGCATACCCTCAAGGATTTCGTGTTTGGTTTTAGTTTGCGGTCGTTTCCAATGTAGCATGTCCCAAAGGATCATCAATGAGCAATTCGACACGCTGAAAGACGTAAGCAGCAAAGCTTTCAGCAAAATACTCGAGTGGATTTATAAGCCCGTATTGACTTAGAGCGTGTTTAAATTCGTGTAGGACTGCATTTCTAGACCAAATCTGCAAAAATCACGTCCTGGTCATCAGTCATTTTCTTCGCTACAATGCCCGTTAAGCCACTTCCGATTCTTGGCTGGACTCGAGTACCCGAGAAAATGATAATTTCTCG
>JANLWR010000800.1:0-3346 GCA_031364625.1 Deinococcales bacterium
TGGTGATTTTGCAGGTTATGAAAAATGGGCTTTGGCGGGTACGACCACGGGCGCAAGCGATCAACTTGACATCGCGCACGATGCCAAAAACCCTGCGGTGACGCGTTACATTTTTGTGAAAGACAACGCAAAACGCAAATCTGACGGTCAATACCCTGTCGGTACAATCATTGCCAAACAATCACGCTTGGCGGACGGGAGTTTGGTTGGCGTGGCAACCGCGATGGTCAAACGCGCCAAGGGTTTTAGCCCCAACGCTGGCAACTGGGAATGGTTCATGCTCGAGCCTAAAACTGGCACGATCATCAAAAACCCGCAAGGTGAAAGCCAACGCGGTAAAATTTCGATGTGCATTGCCTGTCATGTCGATGCTGAGGCAACTGATTATTCGTTTACCGTGAAATAACGTTAAGGCAAAATCGCCGTCACCCGAGTTCCAGCGCCGACACTCGAGCGAAACTCGAACTGTCCACCCCTGGCTTGCAGCCGTTCACGCATTTGCTGCAAGCCCAAACCGCCGACGCTCGAGACGACCCCCGTTAAAGCCTGCGGGTCAAAACCCACACCGTCGTCGCTGATGCTCAGGCGCGTACCGCTCGAGTCTACGCGCAGGTTAACGCTAACGGTTTTGGCTTTGCTGTGCTTGGCAATATTGTTCAGTGCCTCTTGTAAAATGCGGAACATCACGGCTTCGTTGGTCGGGGAAAGTCGCGGTTCACCGAGGATCTCGAGCGTGGCTTGCACACGGTTTTGCTCGCCAAAATCTTTGAGGTAACCTTTGATGGTCTCCAAAAACCCGAGCCGCTCGAGGTCGATGGGACGAAGCGCAAAAATGCTGCGCCTGACTTCTTTGATTTGTTCGCGCAGGGTATTTTTGGCGGTCTCGAGTTCGATTCGCACCCGTTCGGGGTCGCGCTCGAGCAAACGGCTTGAAAGGTCGAGTTTCATGGCGGTAAACGCCAGGGATTGCGCGATGCCGTCGTGAATTTCGCGGGCGATGCGGTTGCGTTCGTCAAAAATGGCGAGTTCTTCGGAGTACAAATAGGCTTTGGCATTTCGCACCGCCAGCGTTACCTGATTGGCGAGCAAACCCAAAAGCGGCAACTCTCGAGCGTCAAAGGCGTTGGCTTTGTCATGCCCCAAGACAATCACACCAACCAATTCCGAATCTGCCAGCAGCGGCAAGCCAATCGCGGCTTTGGAATGGGTTAACACGCTGTCTTCAAGGTCAAACATTTCAGAATGCTCCAAGTCGTTGACCAGCAAGCTCGAGCGTCCAACACTGACCGCCTGCGCGAGTTTGCCGACCGCATAACCATGCTCGAATCCAGCCCGAATGACATTTCCGCTCGAGTCGCGTCCCCACGCCAACGTCAGATGGTTCTCGTCATCGGTCAGGTAAACCGCCGTGGCTTGGGCGTTCACACGGTCCCTGATGCGCACCAAAACCGCCTCGAGAAGCCGCTCGAGGTTCGATTCGGCGCGAATGCTGCGATCCACCTCGAATAGCGTCAACAAATCACGGGTACGGGCTTGGGCGGCTTCGATGGCAACCGAGAGTTCACCCACCAGAATCTCGAGCAACTCTTTGGATTCGGCGCTCGGCATTCCCGCAAAGTACAAATGGGTCGCGCCCAAAAAACGTTCGCCCCAACGAAGCGGCAAACTGAGGCGGTTGGTCGCCCCAAGCCAACCCGAAGGACGCTCGAGCGTCTCCCAACTGTTGCGCAAAGGCTCCAAGTCAAAGACCTCTGGCGACAAGGGTTCAAGACCAATTGAGCGCACCACACCACCCTCGAGCATGATCGCACCCGCACTCGCACCAACAGCACTCACCAAACCCTGAATCGCCGCCTCGAGCACCGCACCAATGTCCTGCGCCTCGGAGACGCTGCGGGTGACTTTTTGAATCTCGGCAAGGCGGCGGTGCGACTCTGAAAGCTCGAGGTACAAATCGCGCAAGTCGGCTTCGGCACGTTCACGCACCTGGACCTCACTACTGATCCAACCGATTGAAAAAAACGTGGCGAGCGGACCCAGAATGCCGTAAAACAGCATCTCGAGCCAAAAGGTTTTGCCGTTCGGATCGAGCCGTACCACCAGCGTTTGATAGCCGATCACCACCAGCAAAATCAGAATGTGTAAAAATGCTTGCAACAGGCGCACCCGACGGTACAACGCACCAGGTTCGGCGTTTGGAAGCAGTAAATCCAAACCGCGCCTGATCACCTCGAGCGGCGAGAAGCTGCGGCGACTGGGGTTCATTCGGTCTCCCCTGTCATTTCCTCAGTGACCCTGGGGTACGGCACAGTCCCAGGCACGCCCAAACCTCGGGCTTTGCGCGAAGCCCACAAGCCCTGGGACAACAAACCGCGCACAAACGAGACATCGTGTTTGGTCAAGACCGCACGGTCAAGCATCATTCTAAAACGCCGCAAGGTATGCGCCTGACGGTCTGCGTCGGTGTACCCAACCTCGAGCATAAACTCGAGCAGGTGCGCGTACATCCCCTCGAGCGTCGCACGGTTGGCGGGATCATTCTGAAAAGGTGTCGGCAGCGGCTCGAGGTTCGTGCGCCCCAGCATCAGTTCGTAGACAATCACCTGCAACGCCTGCGCCAGGTTCATGCTGACGTAATCGGCATCGGTCGGAATGCGAATATGGACGTGGCACAAATCGAGTTCTTCGTTAAACAAGCCGTGTTCTTCTCGCCCAAAAACCACCGCGCTCGAGATGGCGTGCGCAAACCTTGGCGCGGCTTCGCGCGGCGTGATTGGCAAACTGTGATCGCGCCGCACCCGCGCTGTGGTCGCCGCGATCAAATCGCAATCCGCCACCGCGTCCAGTAAGGATTCAAAAATACCCGCGTTCTCGATCACATCAATGGCATGAACCGCCATCATGTGCGCCTGCTCGAGGTTACAACGCGGCTGCACGATGCGTAAATCGGTCAAACCAAAATTTTTCATGGCTCGGGCGACGCTACCAACGTTGTCAGGACCTTTGGGGCTGACCAGAACAATGGCGGGTTTGGGATGGACGGGCGCTAGACTCACGAACTTAGTTTACCGTCTGGCAGACCCGAGGATTGTAGGGCAAGAAGCTCGAGGGTGAGTGTTTAAGGTTTGCTCGAGCACTTATGAAGGTGAAACCTCGAGCGGCGCGTCAACATCGTACAAGTTAAACTTTCGGCAGAGCGTGTTTGAATTCGTGTAGGACTGCATTTCTAGACCAAATCTGCAAAAATCACGTCCTGGTCATCAGTCATTTTCTTCGCTACAATGCCCGTTAAGCCACTTCCGATTCTTGGCTGGACTCGAGTACCCGAGAAAATGATAATTTCTCG
>JANLWR010000846.1:0-8848 GCA_031364625.1 Deinococcales bacterium
TCAGACAAGTCACTTAAGGTCTTGACGCTTTCGCTCGCCACAACCTTCTGGGCATCAACTTGGCTGAGACCACCAACCTTCATCAGCGTCTCGAGGATTGCCGCGTCAACATGGGATTGGGCGCTGCTCTCTTCGATGCCCAGTTTGACTGCCAATTCGGCAGCGCCCGTATTGGCAAGTGTATCAACCGATTGAACACCAGCATCCTCGAGTTGAGCCTTGACCAGTCCATCCAGGATTTCAGATGCCCCCAACGAAATGCCAATATTGCTAGAGTTGCGTCCTAACGTGAAACCTCGAGCATGGTCGATCAAGCGCGTGGCATAGGCATTGGCTGCCGTTTCGGATAAACCCGTGTTTTTGAAAGCCGCAATTAAGGCAACCTGATCTTCAGGGCTGGCTTGTGCCAAAGCCGCATCGTTTTTTAAAGCGCTCGGAATGGCATTGCTGATGGTTTGGCTCATGCCAGGGTAATACGCCAGGTTTGTTTTTGCCGCCGCAATATCGGCTTGGACGCCACTGACCAAACCGCTGGCATTGCCCGTACTGATCTCGAGTTGATCCGCCAATAAATTGCCCCAAGCGCTGGCGAGCACATCCATTTGCCCCAGTACACTCGAGCCTAATTTTGCCCCGTAAGCATCTGCGCCCAGTTCTGGTACGCTCGAACGGCTACTCGAGATTTCACCAGGCATGGCTTTGTCGCCCAAAACGGCAATCACTGGAATGCCCTTACCATTGCTGGTGACAATGTAAGCATAGGGTTCGTTGCCTAGGGCTTTGTTGGGGTCAAAACCAGCTTTAAAAGCAATTTTAGGATTATCGGTGGTCACGCCCAAATCGGGGTTTAACTCGAGCGCACCATGCAGCAGGTTTTCGACTGAACTCAAAATTTCTGGTTTGAAGTCGATGGTGACGGGATCACCCCAACCTTTGGGCGGGTACTTAATCGCCACGGGCAGGTCTGGAAAAACCAGTTTGTGGTACTTGTTCTTGAGGCGGTCTTCAATTGCAAATTCTGGGCGAACCGCAATGCCCAATCCAGGTTGGGCAGTCAACGGACTGAGGATGGTTAAGACGACCTTGTAAACATCGCCTGCCGCGAAAGTAATACTTTGGTTGGTGATGCCATAATTTGGCACAATCACCGTCAAAATGTGATTGCCTGGCGGTACGTTTCGGAATTGAAAAATGGCTTTGCTTGGGGGCGCTGGTCGAGTGGGAACTTGAAAACCCCAATCAACAGCAAAATTCGAGGCGTACAGCATTTGCATTTGTTGAATTTGCGGCGCTCGAGTTTGTTTGATGGTTTTGTAAACGTTGGTGTACAAAACTTGAGCATTTTTGATGGTATCAAATAAGCGTTGCCTGCCACCAAGTTTGACCCAATCGCTGAAATCGGTCACGTTTAAGTTGGTCAGTTCGCCAGGATATTTTTGGTCTCCGACTTGAATCCACAGGCTGGTCGGGATGATCGGGGTTGGAATCGGATTTAACCCAATGGGTTGACCGTTTTCATCGACCAGCGTGACCAAAACCGTTCCTGGCGTGGGCGGCGTTGGGTCGGGTTGAGGTTGTGGATCGGGTTGCGTTGGGATCACCAGATCATCGCGGCGGTACAAAACCATCTGCGCGTTGTCTTTGATCGTGTAAATCGTGACCTTCGACCAGGATTGCGTGGCGCTCGAGAACACCAAAGGTTCGTGATACAAGGATCGCTCGAGCACATCACGGACTTTTGAACGCTCAATTTCGATATTGCCAGAAATGGCAGTGCCAAAAAAGACTTCGGGTTTGATGCGGGTTTGACCCATCGGTAAAAACCCTGCGGGTGGCAAAAAACCAAATCGATCTGAGGCTTTTAAAGTCTCGAGGTTGTCACCAGAACGAACCAGTTCGGACAAGGTATCCTCGAATTGATGCAACCGAGCCTCGGCTTCTGCCAGCACGCGATCACCCAACATGGCATTCCAACGCAGGCTCGAGGCGGGACGGTGAGGACGACGACGCACCGCCCAGACATCCACAAACCGAATGCCTTGCTCGAGTGTCCAATGCAAGACCGCCAACGGCACATCACAACGGGTCAATTTGTTGGGACGAAGCGCATCGATCAGCCCATAAGCTGCGGGCGGCGTAGAAAAAGGGTTCTGACGGAAGTTACCGAGGTTTAAACTGAGGTTTGAATCGTCTTCGCCCAAACAACGGTACGCCACCCGATTTCGCAATTTCGCCACTTCGCTCAGTTCGTCAGAGCTGAAATGATCGGTCAAAGAAATCAATCGAAACTGCACGCCCTCGACCAGTGACTTGGTGTTACACGGCACGGATTCGTTACCCAAACCACTGACCGCCGCCCGTCCTTCGCGTCCCTGGGCTGGCGACATCACCAGCAAATACACGCCCGCACCGACCACGTACACCCCAGCCTCGAGCGGTTGACATTCCTGAAAACCACTGCCGGCAAGCACCACGCCGCTGGCGGGTTGTTTCAACGTCATTTCCACGGGCGCGTACAACTCGAGGCTTCGACCACGGCGGTTCAGTGCCAGTCCAGGATCGATGTTTAAAACAGGGTTGCTCTGAGAATTGCTGGCGGCTGTACTCACCTCGAGTCCATACGCCACGCCTTCGCCCAGCGCTTTGGCGATTCTGGAATCAAGCTCGAGCCGCGCTTTTTGTTCTTGACGCAAATCTTCGGCGGACAGAAGGCGCCCGTTAAAAAAATTGACGGTGCGAATCGAGTTTTCATCGAGGATGGTTTCAAGAAGTTGAGAGGACATGATTTAACCTCCTCCAAAATTGCTGATCTCGACCATAAAACCTCGAGTTCCTGGTTCGGTATTGGTTTGCATCACCCGAACAACGATGCCCGTCTGACCTCGAGAGTCAATGAACTTTTTGAGGTTCGCGTCGTTCGGGTCACCAATCCGCGAAATCAGTTTGTCAATGCTTTCATCGTCAATGGATACCACTTCAAAAACGTGTCCAGGATCATCATGCCGAACCAAGACAGTCCCTTTGACCACGTAAAAACCGGTGGGTTTAAACCGATCAAAACTCAGCAAGAAAAATCGTCGATCACCTGGAAACATGCTGGCGGTCAAATCAAAGGCAAATCGTGGCGGAATCTGACCAGCATTATTAATCGGTTGACCTGCGGCATCAAAACATCCCGCCACTTGAATTCTCGAGTCACCGGCGGGTCCTCGTTGACCATCAGCACCGTTCAAACCAGGCGCACCATCAACACCATTTAAACCAGGCGCACCGTTGATACCATCTCGACCTGGCGCACCTTCGACACCGTTCAAACCAGGAGCACCATCGACACCGTTCAAACCAGGAGCACCGTTAACGCCATCTCGACCATCTCGACCGGCAGCGCCGTCTCGACCTGGCGCACCATCTGCACCATTCAAACCATTTGCGCCGTCTCGACCAGGAGCGCCGTCAACACCATCTCGACCATTTGTACCGTCGCGTCCAGGGTCGCCAGCATCTCCCTTCGCGCCTTTTGGTCCAACACCTCCCGCCGTACCAGCCTGATGCGAACGTCCGCAGAGCATCCACTCTTGCACCGTTCGCAAACTGAGCACAAATGGTCGGTCATCCTCGAGCACTTGCACTTGGCTGTCGGGGTCAGCGCTGGGGGCTTTGACCTTCCATGTGCCAGCGTCGAGCAGCACTGGAACGCGCAGTCGCGCCAGCATCACACAGCCCTCCTTGGGAGGGTTTCCAGCACAAGTCTGGTCTGTCCCCAAGAATTTTGGACGCAGTTCTGTCACCCAGACTCGAAAGGCGGCGTGCAAAAAATCGCAGGCATCGGCTGGGTGAATGAACAAACCCGAACCCGTGTGATACGCATCTGTCGAACCCATGCTCGAGCCGACATGTCCAAGGCTGAGGTCTGCCCCGCGCACGGCGGTCAGAAATTCTTCGAGGGTGGCAGCGCCCGCGCTGTCTTCGATTGGAATTTCGCTCAGCCAAGCGACAAAATTGCGCAAGCCCTGCTCCTCGCGCTGTTCGGGACTGCTAAAACTCAACTCGAGTTTGAAATCGTCTTTGATTCTTGAGGGCGCGAGCGCATCGTCTTCGCTGCGGCAAGGTTCGCCAGGAATTGGCACTTTGTCGGTCAGGCATTCGCGGTAACAAAGTTTGACGTAAAGCGGCAATATGCCGTCCGTATTCAAGCCGAGCGCAGCCACGACCTGATCGCGCACCTCGGGCAGTGCCAGCCAGTCGTTCAATTGGGCGCACTGTTCCTCATTCACCCGTACAAACTGTCCTTTGGGTGTGATCGCCGCCCCAGGTTTAATCCGAATTCTCGAGCCGAGCGCATCGGTTTGGGCGATGACTTGCAAACCGCAAACCGTGCCGTAACCAATGATTTCTCGAGCCAGCAATGAATCGCGTCCGGACAAGTAACCAAATTCTTGAACGAAATCATCGACGCCCAGCACCATGCCTTGGGTGTAATTGACGTGTTTGGCAGTGTCTGGACTGTGGTTGTTTAGGGTTGCATCGCTCATGGGTTGTGCCTCCTGTGGTTTGCTGGCTTGGCGCTTGCGTGGTGGTTTTGTGTTTTGAATCGCTGATCGATCAGGGCTTACCTCGAGTTCAACCCAGACGATCCCTGCCAAGAATCTGGCGGTCTGGGAGGTTGTACGGATGCCTTGATGCCAGATAACCCTCGAGCAAATGCCCCTGTCCAACGACAAACGGCGGCAGCAGTCGCGGGTCGCGGCTGCCCTGGTCGATCAGGGTTTCCGAGCCGAGTCGTGCCTCGCCGAGCCTGAACATTGCCCAGTAAAACTGGAGGTCAAAACTGGTGTGGGCGGGTTTGTGCAATTCGATCACGCGCCGTGCAATCTCGAGTCGGCTGCGGTTGTCCTGGTCGTTGCCTGAACTGCCAGGTTTGACGGGCAGCAACACCCGAAAACGGTGCGCGGTTTGGGTTGACTGCTTGGCATCTCGAGTGCGGAAACGTTCGATCACACGCACGCCAAAAGTTTGGGTGTCAGATTCAAAAATCCAGGGCGTGAAGCAATCCTCAAGCGTCAAGCGCAATGCCATGCTCAGACCGTGTACCGTGCCGCGCCAACGGAAAAACTCGAAGGCGTGGGCAACAAAAATTCGGCGTTTGGTTTCATTCCAATTTGGGTCGAGCGCCACCCCAAACCAAGCCGCCAGCCAATCCAACGCCTCTTGCGGGGCGCTTCGCGGGTCGAACAAAACTTGGGCGGCGGCAATCCGATCTTCGATGGTGGTGAAAAAGCCTTCAACGTTTGCCAGCATCCGCTCGAGAAAATCAGCCGAAGCTTGATCCTGACGGTAGACCGTTGGCAGGTAGGCTTTGGCATACGAAAACCTGGGGTAATACGCCCGCAAGGCTTTCAGTTTTGGACTGCTGCGCCCGTTGCCCGTAAACTCGAGTTTGAGTTGCAAATAACGCCCTAGTGCTTGTTGAAACAGCAACTCGAGGACTGCCGCGTTTGGGTCTTCTGGCTTAGAGCTGAACGGCAATTCCGAGCCGTCGCTGCGCCGTACCGGGTTGGGTTCGGCTTGCCACGGAATTTGCTCTTGCGCCAGCAAGTCAAGGTCGTCGCTGGCGCGTGACCAGACGCGCACACCAGTTTCGGGCGGGAAGCTGCCCTCGAGCATCAGACGATGCCAAACGCAGTCGGGTTCTTTGCCGTCCAGAAAACCGTGTTCAGTCTGCCACTCGAGCGGCGTGACCAAACCACCCGAAAGCCCGTAACGCTTTTGAGGTTGTTCGACCAAGGGCAACCAGGTGTCGCCAAAATCGTAAAGTACACCCGTTTGACAGTGGTCTTTGGGCAGCGTGGGCGCTCCAATCAAGGCTTTGCCCAGAAAGCGTCGCATCGGCAAAAACCGCTCGAGCGCCTCGAGTCGCAACCCACCGGCGCGTTTCTCGAGCAGCTTGAAAACAAAAGTTTGATTGCCACCAGCATCTGCCACGAAAACCAAACCCAGTTGCCGTTCGTCTTTTTCGTTAAAATTTGTGAGATCGCTCATGAAGACAAAATCATGTGGAATGATTTTCACGCCGTCCACTTCGAGTTTGAGCACTCGCCCTTCGGTCTCGCCAAAGCGCAAGTGACGAAGCAGTGGCACATCGCCACGCTCGAGAATCAAGATTTCGTCTTGACGCAATGCTTCGAGCGCCACCGCGCCAGGCTTCAGGGCAAACGCGAGTGGCATTTGAGGTTGAACGGTTTTGCGCTTGCCCAAACCACTCGAGGGTTGAAACAGATCATCTGGCTGAGATTTGAGGTCAACTGTTGGTTTGAGCCAGTGAAAATCACGGTTTAAACCCCGCAAGCTTGGCTTTTCTATTGCTCCCTCGAGCATCCAAACCCCGCCGCCAGGTCGGGCGCACAGGTCAAGGACACGCAACGAATCATCCGTAAATTGCACCACTTGGGGCGTACCGCCAGCGTGCAAATCAAACATCAGCAAACCGCTTGGTTGTTGCGTACCAACCACCAGAAAATGATCTTCGGTGACTGCCAAACCAGCATAAACTTGCGGCACAACTCCTCGAGGTTGACAGGTGTTAAAACCGCCCAACAGCGTCGCGGCTTCGGGTTGGGTGTCGGCATTCGACCAAAAGTGCGAGGTCGCACCCGTACCGCTCGAGAGCACCAAAATTTCTTGACGGTCTGGAGTGATCCAAAACACATTGCCGAAACGATCCACGCCAGCCCCACGCCGATCCTCGAGCTTCACGGGCGCATCGCTGGGCGCGGCTTTGAACTCGAAAGCTCTGGTTTTCAGCGAGACAGCCTGAGTGGTTTGATCCCACTCGAGTCCATTGAGCGAGCAGCGATCCCAGTCGTCGCTTCCCAGCAGCAGGTGATAGTGCGTTCCGTTGGCATCCATAAAAATCTCCGAATGGCGTTCAAGAAAAACTTAAGAATCTCGAGTGTTGGTTGAAGAATTTCAGGGTCTTAGAAACTCGAGCGACTGGCGGTTTGCCTCTCATCCCCGACCCTGTCTTGCCCTTACAGCAGCACCTGTCTTGATGCCAAACATGCACCTGACGGGCGGCATCGCTTCGGGCTTGGGCGCTTCTCCCGCAAGCGGGCTACGGTTTGCACACAAATATTCAGTTGATTCCGATTCGCGCGAAAGGATGCAGCAAGCAGCATCCCTACAAACCCTGATTTTTGTCGTAGGGGCGCTGCTTGCTGCGCCCTGCCTTTCCAACCTCGAAACGCTGCTGATTGTTCACTAACCAAGAATTTTGATTCCATTGCGGCAATGTAAAAAATATGTCCAGGAAAGATTTTCTCGAGATGTGTGCAAACCGTAGCGCAAGCGGGAGAAGGGAGTTTAGGTTCTTTACACGTGTGGCTCGAGGTTCTTGTCCTCATCGGCATTCCTCTGGTACGACTGGCACGGGTAAGAACTGCCCTGCGGATTGGCTGGTTTCGCCGCGTAAATCCTCGAGCGAGACCGCAGCGCCAACCACGGCTTCGAGTGCGGTCAGTTGCGGCAACTCGAGATTGAGCATTGGAATGCTGTTGCTCGAGCCTGGGCTGGCAGGCGAACCGAGCAGCAGTTCGTTGACCAGGCGCACCCCAGGAACGCGGTTGACCACGGCTTCAAGCTCGAGGCGCAAGACTGGGTTGCCGAGCGCCCAGCCGTCAATTCCAGCTTTATCACTGGCTTGAGCGGGCAGTCCAGTAATCGAGTTGAGGTTGGTCATGGCGTCCGTTTCAAGGGCGGTGGGCAAGGGTGACAGAAAACGTCGCAGTGCCAGCTTGATGGCTTCGCGCACTTCGGCGGGATTGACGCCAGCCTCGGGCGTAAAACCCAGACTGACCTGCACTCCAACGTACTTTGGACCGCGCAAGTAGACTTCGCTGGTGACAATCCGTCGCGGCTCGAGGTAAGCGCAAATCGTGTCCAAAAACAAACGGTCTGGCATGGGCGCGTCGGGGTGAAGCGGGTCAAATTTGGGAATCAGCAACAGCGTCACCGCGCCAGGGGCATTGCCGATTTGACCGGGGTGTTCTGGGTTGAAGGCGGGCAGCACTTCGACCCGTCCGATTTCGACGCCAGGGGTTTGCCTGGTGATCGCCTCAAAATCTGCCACGCTGACCAGACGGTCACGGTGTTGCAGATAAGCCCGAATGCCTTTTTCGGCTTCGAGTAAAGTTTGCGCGTCCGCGCCGCCCCAAGTGCGCACGGGGTTGCTCAGTTTAAAACCAGCCGGCAGACTGGGGGCTTGGTTGATCGCCCCAGCCGCGACGTTGCCGACACGTCCCACGCCGCAGTCATAACTGACTTGCAGGTTTGATCCAAACGCGGGTCTGCGCCCTCGAGCGCCATCACCAAAACGCAACTCGCCGTTGATCGGGTCGAGGCTAAAAACTTCGCTGGGCGTACTGAAATGCGCTTTGGCTTGCCCTGGTGGAAGCTCGAGGTTCTCGCTGGGGACTTCGGGCGCGGCGTTCATCAGGTCGTCCACCTCGAACCAATCGGTTGTTTGCTTGCCCAGCGTTGAGCGTAAGCGAACTGAACCTGGAATCACTGGGGTTTGCGCCAAGCTGCGGATTTGGTCGGGTTCGCCCGTGCCGCTCGGCAAATTTTCCGCAATCACTTTGGTGCGTTGCTCGAGCATGACGGCATTGATGCCAACCCAAAGAAAACGGGCTTGGGTTGCGCCGAGTGGTCGAATTCGCAACCAAGTGATCAGCCGGTCATTCAGCTTGTCATCGAGCGCGGGTGGTAAATCGCCAACCCCAGCCTCGAGCGGGTTGATGTCCTGCCACAAACCCAATCCGGATTCGTCGGGCAGGCTTAACTCGACCACGCC
>JANLWR010000889.1:0-1983 GCA_031364625.1 Deinococcales bacterium
GCGACCATGCCCGTTAGGTGCATTTTATGGTCAAGAAGGTGCGTTTTATGGTCAAGAAACCACCCCTACTGCGTCTAAGGGCTTGATCGGCTTGATCCCCCCTTTTACGCCAGCGCTCGAATGCGCTCTGACGATGGTCGCATCGATCATGACACTTTCCATGTCAGCGTCATTGGCGAAGTGCTCGAACATGGCAGTCCAAATTCCGCGTTCTGCCCAACGATCAAAGCGTTTATAAACACTGTTCCAGTCACCGTATTTTTTGGGAAGGAGTCGCCATTGAGCACCACTGCGGGTCATCCAGAGGATAGCGTTGATGAAACGCGAGCAGCCCGTCAGGTGCTATTTTGCGAGCAAGAAGCGTTTGCAGTTGATGGTTTTTCCAATGTAAAGGTCTGATCTGGTTTGGAGGAATGCAAGAATTCTTTTCCATTGTGGTGTGGTGATTTTAATGTTGGTCACAATGAATTGTTACGAATCCTAAACGGGAAAGTCAACACAGCCTAGACTCCGGCATTGAATCCCTCCACCCGCAATAAATCCAACACTCGAGCTTCGAGACGACAAACCCGAGCCGCTTCAAGTAGGGCGATTAGGTTGCGGTTTGGTCGCAACAGATAGCGCTTCATGCCCTCAACAAACAAGATGTCCTGTTTGCGACGTAACAAATCCATCAGGGTTTTTTCTGGGCTGTAAACCCTTAATGATTGGCCACGAATTTCATGCACCTCAATCCCGAATTCAAAGATGGTCTTGTTCTCAAAATAAACCTTGGTCTTTGGGTACTCGAGCGCTGGCACTTTCCGATCTCGAGGCACACTCATTTCAACGATCTTGGGAATGAATGTGGTGAGGTCATGGAATGCCAACGCGCTCTTCTGACAAATGACTGCAATTGGAATACGCAGTTGAACCTCGAGCAAGGATTCAAACGGTTCAATCGGTGCATCTGCCTGACGGTAAACGCCACGCTGAACCCGCTCGAGCGTTCCCGCTTGGGTAGCACGAACCAAAGTTTGACGGTTGATCCCGTTTTGGCTGGCTTGCCGCACGGTGAGAATGCCGCCGTGGGTTTCAAGCAAGTGTTCAAGTGAGGGGGGAAAGTTTGTCACAAAGTAACTGTAGTTTAACATATTTTGCGGTTAGTTTGTGACGAAAGTTAAGTGGTGTCTCGAACTTTGGTTAAATGCTTATTTGAAAGCTCGAGACACTGGGTGAGAATCTGTCGGTAACTTTGAGTATTTCTGCCATTTGAAGCAATTTTGCTGCCCTGTTCGATATTTTCTCGAGTTGCCATGCTTGACATTGCAGTTCAATATCCTCGAGTTTCTTGAGATCATCCTCGAGACACTTAGCCACTGTGCGGTTGCGGTTTGAGTGGTTGGTGTGGCTCGAGATTGAATTTCGTGCAGACGCAATGTGGTGTTGCAAAAGTGATCCTCGAGCATGGCTAAAAGACGCGGGAGAAATTCGATGTGCAGCATGGGTAAAGTTTACTCCGAGCTTGCAAAGCAAACCCAAGCAAACCAGCCGTTAAATGATTCCAATACCCACGTTCACAACGCAATTGACACCCTTGCCAACCACACAATTGCTTAAGCACGCGGAACACTTCCTCAATCACATTCCGAATTGCGTACAACCTTTTCACCACACTAAAATCAATGTTCAAATCGTTCGTGGTAATAAACGCTTTCCCACGACGGTACACCGCCACGCCAAGACCACCTTTAAGCACCCCAAGATTCGACCAGTACGGTGTTTTCCGATAGTGCTTTAAGGGTTTGCCATTCAAACGACGGTTTTTCTTGAGTTTCGTCACGAAACACCAACCCAAATCCTCCACGCGCTTTAAAACACTCTGACTCGCGTACCATGAATCAAACAGTACATACTCAGGCGTGAACCCCAGAATTTGAGCTTGTTCGAGTAACTCGAGTGCCAGGCTTATTTTCCCCACCCCCTTTCCCGAGTAGATTCTAA
>JANLWR010000899.1:0-3985 GCA_031364625.1 Deinococcales bacterium
GCCAGCATCAAACTCTCGCAGTTGGGTTTGGACATCAACCCAGAACTGGCGCTAGCAAATGCCAAAAAGATTTTGACGCTCGCCAAAAAAAGCGGCGCGTTCGTGCGGGTTGACATGGAAGACAGCCCTCGGGTCGAAAAAACACTCGAGGTATTTCGGACGTTACGGAATGAATTCGACAACGTTGGGCTGGTCTTGCAAGCCATGTTGCGCCGCAGCGAAAAAGACCTCGAGAATCTGAGCGACCAGAAACCCAACCTGCGCATCGTCAAGGGCGCGTACCTCGAGCCTGAAGATCAAGCCTACCCAGAAAAAGCTGTGGTGGATCATCAATACCGCCGTCTGGTGTACCGCAACCTCGAGTTGGGCAACCACACCGCCATAGCCACACACGACGAGAGCATCATCAAAGACGTTAAGATTTTTGTCGAAAAATCCAAAATCCCACTCGAGCAATTCGAGTTTCAAATGCTTTACGGCATCCGCCGCGATTTGCAAAAAAGTTTGGCGCAGGAAGGGTTTAACGTTCGGGCGTACATTCCTTACGGCAAAGATTGGTACGCGTACTTCTCGAGACGGATTGCGGAACGTCCAGCGAACATTGCTTTCGTGCTGCGCGGATTATTTCAAGGATAAGAAATTCACAGATTTTAAACTGAACAAAAGGAGCAAAATAGAAGCCATGAGTGTCGCGGAAGTTCTTGAAAAAATTTGGGAACTCAAAATCAACGAACGTCGATTGATCTTTGAAACGCTCGAGCAAGAATTCAGTGAAGACACCGTGGAGTTAAGCGATGCCTGGAAAGCTGAAATTGAACGCCGTTTGAAGGCTTATGAAGCAGGCGAAGTGAAGACCTATTCGCGTGAGGAGGCATTTGCTCGTGCTCGAAAAGCCATTAAATGATGTTGCTCTCGAGGAAGCTGAAATTCCAAGCGATCCAGAATTTGATCAATACTGGCTCGAGATTGTCAAACAAAGAATCGAGAACGTGAAAACGGGTAAAAGCAAAACCGTTCCGCTCCAAGAAGTGCTGGATGAACTTGAACGCCGTCTTTAAAAACTTGCAACAGAAATTTATGCACTGACCACACCACAAACGCGATCCGTTTTATTGGATTGACCGTCTCGAGCCTCAATAGGAGCATCATGAACTTACCAACCTACGCCCCAGAAAATTACACCGATTACTCCCAACCCGCCCACCGCGCAGATTACGAGGCAGCGCTCGAGAAAATCCGTGCCATGCTCGGACGCGATTACCCGTTGGTTATTGGCAGTGAGCGCATCACCACCGAAGCCAAAATCTCGAGTTTAAACCCGTGCAAACCAAGCCAAGTGATCGGGCGCACCTCGAGTGCCAGCCAAGACCATGCTTCGCTGGCGCTACAAGCCGCCTGGAAGGCTTTTGAAAGCTGGAAGCACACAACAGTTGAGACTCGAGTCGCTGTGCTCGTCAAAGCCGCCAGCATCATCAAAGCCAGAAAACTCGAGTTCAACGCGCTGTTAACGCTCGAGGTTGGCAAGAACTTTGCCGAAGCCGAAGGCGAAACCGCCGAAGCGATTGATTTTCTCGAGTATTACGCCCGTCAGGCGCTGATTCACTGCAAGCCAATTGAAACTTTTCAAATGCCTGGCGAGCGCGACCACGCCGAATACATTCCGCTGGGTGTTGGCGTCAGCATCACACCCTGGAATTTTCCGCTCGCCATCTTTTTGGGACAAGCCGCCGCGCCCATCGTGGCGGGCAACACCATGATCGTCAAACCCGCCGAAGACGCGGGCGTGGTTGCGGCATGGGCAGTGGACGTGCTGCTCGAGGCTGGACTGCCAGCAGGTGTGATCAACTTTTTGCCGGGACTGGGCGAAGTCGTGGGTAAAACCTTGGTCGAACATCCAAAAACACGGTTTATCAACTTTACAGGCTCGAAAAACGTGGGCTTGTGGATCAACGCCGAGGCTGCCAAAGTTCAACCAGGGCAACGCTGGATCAAACGCGTGACGCTCGAGCTTGGCGGTAAAGACGGCATGGTGGTGGACGAAACCGCCGACCTTGACGCCGCCGCCGATGCCGCCGTGGCTGGCGCGTTCGGGTTCGCGGGGCAAAAGTGCAGCGCCCTCTCGAGGTTGATTGTGGTGCAAGATGTGTACCCTGCATTGCTCGAGAAAGTCGTGGCGAGAGCTAATAAACTGGTCATGGGTCAAGCCGAAGACAACGCCAATGTCAACGCCGTGATCAACCAAGAAAGTTACGACAAATCAAAAACCTATCTCGAGCTAGCGCCCAAAGAGGGACGCGTGGCACTCGGCGGCGCAGTCGGCGAAGTCGGCGGCGAGGGTTACTTCATTCAACCGACCATCGTTGCCGACCTGAAACCAGACGCTAGACTGGCGCAAGAAGAAATTTTTGGACCAATTTTGGCAGTCATTCCCGTCAAAGATTTTAATGAAGCCATGCACGTGGTCAACGACACCGAATACGGTTTGACCGGCGGTTTATTCTCGAGCGATGAAAGCCGTTTAACGTACGCCGAACGCGAATTGCACGTTGGGAATTTGTACCTGAACCGCAAGATTACTGGCGCGATGGTGGGCAGTCACCCGTTTGGTGGGTTTAACTTGTCGGGCACAGATTCTAAAGGCGGCGGACCCGATTATTTGCTGCACTTTATGCAGATGAAAAGCATTGCCCGAAAAATTTAAACAACATCTGATTCCGATGCTCGAGAGCAATTCAATGTCTCGAGCATTTTTTCTTTAAAACCTGATCTGGTCTGCTATACTTGGTCTGGTATGAAAACAACCACCGTTAATGTTTACGAAGCCAAAACCCAATTGTCGCAGCTCATTGACCGTGCCTTAAACGGTGAAAAAATTGTGCTGGCACGACGCGGTAAGCCATTGATTGAGTTATCGCCATTGCAAAACAAACCCAAAAAACGCGAACTTGGCTTCTTGGATTTTGGTCCAGTCGGTGAGGACTTCGATCAGCGCTGCATGGAACAACTTGATATCGAATGGTTCAAATGAGTGGCTATTTACTCGACACCCACACGCTGATTTGGGCGGTGCGAATACGGAAAAAACTCTCGAGCAAAGCCATTAAAGTCCTCGAGAATCCAAACTCTTTGCTTTACGTTTCCAGCCTCAGCGTTTGGGAAATTCACATGAAACACCGACTTGGTAAATTACCCGAAGCAAACGACTTGGTTGCCGATTTTGAAGGCAGTTTAAGGCGTTTGAATGTTTTTGATTTACCATTTACTCGAGAACACGCTGTCGAGGCGGCAAATGTGCAACTGCCTCACGGCGACCCGTTTGACCGTGGTTTGTTCGCCCAAGCCAAACTCGAGGGTTTAACGCTGATCAGCGCCGATAGCGCTTTTGAAGATGTGGTCGGCGTTAAAGTGCTTTGGTGATTTCAACGACTTCCTCGAGCACCACCATTGCCGTAGCATGTTCGCGTTCGTGTGACAAGCTCAAATGCGTCACCCAGCCGCGCTCGAGCATCACCGTTTGCAAAACGGGTGCAAAACGCAATTGCGGTTTGACACCGACAAATTCCACCCAAACATCCGTCCAGGCATGAGTCTCGAGCCAACATTTTTGGAAGGCTTCTTTGGCGGCAAATCGTACCGCCAAACTCGGCACGGGATCAGTCTTGGAAAACGCGTACTCGAGTTCTGGTTTTGTAAACGTTCGCTCGAGAAACCGTTCTCGAGCCTCAGATTCAATTATTTTCCGAATCCGTTCGAGCGCAACAATGTCTGTACCGATGGCAACGATCATGACAGCATTGTAATTCTAAAAACCGAGCTTGAACGTCGCGCCAGATTTGGATTGCAAGACCCGCCGTTGCAAGTTTAACTCGAGGGGTTGGCTAGTGCTCGAGTACGGATCGGTTGGCAGTTTGTCCAAATACTTTCCAGTCAGTGCGTCCAGTTTTTTTGGCAAGTCTTTATTCTCGAGCTGACTTCCGCGTAAAGC
>JANLWR010000905.1:0-2530 GCA_031364625.1 Deinococcales bacterium
GGTTTCCATCTCGAGAGACAATATTTGTACCGTCAATCTGCACCTCGAGATAGGTTTCGGCAAAATCCACAACCAGTTGACGCATTCCACCAAAACGGGTTTGCAGCGTCTCGAGCGCACCGTCAAAGAGAAGCTTGCCGTGGTCGATAATCATGGCGCGTTTGCAAAGTTTTTGCACGTCTGCCAGGTCGTGCGTGGTCAGGACAACCGTGGTTTCTCGGGTGGCGTTGATGTGCAAAATAAATTCTCGGATGCGTTCTTTGGCAACCACGTCCAAGCCTATGGTGGGTTCGTCGAGAAACAGTAAATCTGGGTTGTGCAGCAGCGCCGCGCACAGATCGGCTCGCATTCGTTGCCCCAGTGAGAGCGAACGCGCTGGACTGTTTAAGAATTCGTCTAGCCCAAGAATTTGGGTGAAATGCTCGAGGTTTTGCTTGAAGGTGATGCTTGGAATTTTGTAAATGAATTGCAATAATTCTAGCGATTCGATCACGGGTAAATCCCACCAGAGCGTGCTGCGTTGCCCAAAGACCGCGCCGATTCTCGAGACGTAAGTTTGACGGGATTTCCAAGGGACAAAACCGTTCACACGGATCTGCCCCGAAGTTGGCACGAGCAAACCGGTCAGCATTTTGATGGTCGTGCTTTTGCCCGCGCCGTTCGGTCCAAGGTAGCCAACGATTTCGCCACGGTTAATATGAAATGAAACGTCATCGACGGCTTTCAGAAGTTTAGTATCTCGAGCGACAAAATTTTTGAGCAATCCAAAATTGCCTTTTTGCGGGTTGCGCACAGAAAAGTGTTTGGAGAGGTTTTCAACGTGAATCACAGTTTCCTCAATTTCCGGTGCTTTGATAGTGCGTCAAACCAAATTTCCAGAATTGCAGCGACAAGAAAAAGACCAGAAAACCAACCACAGGCGCAAGAAAATGCACAAAGTACGGCATCAGAAACGGATCGGGTTTCTCGAGGAAAAAAAGCGCAGGATAGTAATTGAGGAAGATCGCAGGAATGACGAACGTGAAAAACTTACGCAACCAATCGCTGTAAATGTTCATTGGGTACGACATCAGATAGCTACCGCCATAAGTGAAAATGTTCATGGCTTCGGTGCTTTCAACCGTCCAGAATGTGATGGTCGCGCCGACCATAAACAGACCGCCAAAGAACAAAATCATGCCCAGAATCACGAACGGAAAGAATAATATTTTCTCGAGATTCCAAACGATGTGATTGGCAGTGACGGCATAAATCAGAATCCCGATGGCGAGCGCAACCCGACCAATATGGCGCAACGTAAAATCCGAACCAAACACTTGAACCAGCAAACTCGAGGGACGAAGTAAGAATTGGTC
Organism: Deinococcales bacterium; assembly: GCA_031364625.1. Classification (GTDB taxonomy): domain Bacteria; phylum Deinococcota; class Deinococci; order Deinococcales; family JAAFIG01; genus JANXTZ01. Next base: position 1,356 of record JANLWR010000905.1, read on the forward strand.
GAGCGTGCCTTTGCGAATGTACTGGGCGAAAACGGGCGGGTCAAAACCGGCAAAAATCATGTCCATAACGCCAAACGAAAACTCGACCATGCCGTACAAAAACGCGACTTCCTCGAGTTTCCAACCGCCGATGTTGGGAAAGCGCTGGAAGACCAGCACAAACGCGCCAAATTCGGTGAGGGTGAATAACATGGTGCTGAGCACATCGAGCACAAAACCGACGCGGTACTGCATTTGCGAACGCAACTGAGCGCCAAGCAGCCTTGAGTACAACTCGAGATGATGTCTGAAATCAACCACCGAGGATCACCAAACGCTTGGAGGCTCGAGCGAGGATGATTTGAGCCAAGATTACGAGGACAACCGCCCAAATCGCTTGTAACAACAATGCCTCGAGCAAGCGAGAACCCGAAAACGAGCCGACATAAATTTCGATGATCGTGTTCATGACGTGCGGAAACGGTGTGAAATTGAGGGCTTGTTGCAACCAATCGGGGAAAAACCTGAGCGGCATTAAAAAACCGCTGGCGAACATGCCCAGCACCGACGCGAACCTGGCAAAACCCCGAGCGTCGGGCGACCAGAAGGCAGACAGGTTATAGATAAAACGAATTGCAAAACTGATCGTGAGTGCCAGCATCATTGAAAGCAGGAGTGCCAGAAATTGCGTGAAGCTCGAGGGAATCTTGATGTGAAAAATCAAACTCGAGATGACCAAAATCGTTATGCCGCGCAAGAGTAGGGCTGCCATTGCACGTCCGACATCTTGGGCAAACCAAAAGCCGAACAAACTCATGGGGCGAAGTAAATCTGTGGCAATTTCACCACGGTACACGGCGTTCATCAAATCTGTCCAACCAAAAATGCTGACGAACATCATGATGGCTTGGGTTAAAACCACATACGTCACGGCATCGCTCGAGTTCCAGCCATTCGAGCTTTGACCGTTTAAGAGCGCCAAGAGGACACTGGCACGAAGCAAACCAAAGAAAACATTGGTGGTTAAACCTGCTATCGTTGCCGCACGGTACGTCAAATGCCGCCTGAAAGAGCGCCGCGCAATCTCGAGAAACAATCTCAAGTTTCACCCCCGAAATCATAAGTATGACACGAGGCTCGAGGTTTGGAGAACAGGCTATTTGGCGTATACAGCACTTTGCACAATGTTTGACGCG
>JANLWR010000914.1:0-3407 GCA_031364625.1 Deinococcales bacterium
CGAGAAAGCGAAAGCGTCCGTCGAGCAGTTTGGGCAAAAGCACGTCCGCGTTTGGAATGGTTAACCCCAAACCCAAACACAGTTCGTCAACGTTTAATGCGGCGCTGTGTTTCTCGAGCAACTCGTGGGCGAGTCTGGAAAGGTGCGGGTAAATGATGCGACGCTGCGGCAAGTGAATTCCTTAACTCGAGGTGGCGGTTTTTAAAAACATGGCGTTGGTGGCTCGCTCGAGGGCGTGGCTGACGGTGATCAGGCGTTCGTCTTGAAGGGCTGGGGCAATAAATTGCACACCGACGGGCAGTCCAAAGTTCGGGTTATACGCGCCTCGAGCGTCTTCAAAACCAAACGGCACGCTGATGGCGGGTAAGCCCGCCAAGTTGACGGCAACGGTGTCCACATCGGTCAGGTACATCGAGACAGGATCATCGGACTTTTCGCCGATTTTAAAGGCGGCACTTGGGGACGTGGGCATTAAAAGCACGTCCACGTTTTCAAAAGCTTTGGCAAATTCACGGGCAATCAGGGTTCTGGCTTTTAAAGCTTTGGAGTAATAGGCATCGTAATAGCCGCTCGAGAGGGCATAAGTGCCCATTAAAATTCGGCGTTTGACTTCCGCACCAAAACCCTCGCCGCGTGCTTTCGTCATGGTGTCGTTGATATCCCCAGCAAAATTTCCTCGGTGCGAGTAAATCATGCCGTCGTAGCGTGCCAGGTTGCTCGAGGCTTCGGGGCAGGCGATCAGGTAGTAGGTGGCAAGGCAAGTCTCGAGTGATGGTAACGAAATTTCGCTTAAGCTTGCGCCCAGTTGCTCGAGTTGGCTTTTGACGGCTTCGAGCGCTCCAAGCACGCCGCTCGAGTTTCCAGCCCCAACGGCTTCCTTTACGATGCCAACCTTTAATCCTTTGATGTCACGGTTGAGCGCATCTGTAAAGGTGTTTTGATGCTCGAGCGAGGTGGCATCTTTGGGGTCAAAGCTGCAAATGGTCTGCATGGTCACTGCCAGGTCGGCGCTTGATCTGGCAATCGCACCAACTTGATCGAGGCTAGAGGCGTAAGACACCACCCCGTAACGGCTGACGCGTCCGTAGGTTGGTTTCATGCCCAGTGTGCCAGTGAAGGCGGCGGGCAGGCGCAACGAGCCGCCAGTGTCTGTACCGAGCGCGATTGGGACGATTCCAGCCGCGACGCTTGCCGCCGAACCGCTGCTCGAGCCACCTGGAACGCGGCTGGTGTCCCAAGGGTTTTTGGTTGCGCCAAACGCACTGTTTTCGCCGCTCGAACCCATACCGAATTCGTCGAGGTTGACTTTACCGACGCTGATTGCGCCAGCGTTCAAAAGCTGTTGCACGGCGGTTCCGGTGTACGGCGAGACAAAACACTCGAGCATTTTTGAGCCTGCCGTAGTCTTCGTGCCACGAACGCAGAGGTTGTCCTTGAGTGCCATGGGAACGCCCGCCAATGCACCAACGGTTTCGCCTTCGGCAATGCTGGCATCAATAGCTCGAGCCTCCGTTATTGCCGTTTCGGAAAGGCTTAAGAAGATATTCAGGTCGCTCGAGTGTTGAGCGTCTTGCAGGGCTTTTGTGATGGTTTCTTCGGCGCTCACCTGACGGGTTTTGATGCGGTGAGCCAGTTCGAGCGCTGTCATAAAGCGATGTTACCAAGTTTGTCGTGATTGGGCGAATGGTTAACGCTTGCTGCCATGAGATTTGACCTCGAGTTGGGTTTTCGGGTAGATTGAGTTATTGAGAATTGATTCTCAATAAGGAGTCCTATGAAAATCCCAATTCTTGTTCTGGCACTGATCTCGAGCAGCACATTTGCCGCACCGATCAAAGTCGTCACCAGTTTCTCGATTCTCGAGGATATTGTCCAGAACGTGGGTGGCAAAATGGTCAGTATCACCAATTTTGTTCCGAGAAACGGCGACGCTCACAGCTACACACCCACCACACAAGATGTTCGCGCTTTAGGAGATGCCAAAATTGTCTTTATGAACGGCTTGGGATTCGAGAATTGGTTTGAGAAACTGGCAAAAAACGCCGCCAGCAAAGCAAAAATCATCAAAGTATCAGATGGTCTGAAAACCCAGAAGATCAGTGTTGGCGACGAAACAGGCGAAACCGATCCGCACATGTGGTGGAATTTGCAAAACACAATCGCTTACACCAAAAAAATTACGATAGGCCTCGAGAATGCCGACCCGAAAAACTCGAGTCTCTACCAGAAAAACGCTTCAAATTACATCAAGATACTCTCGAACTTAGATGCTTGGGCAAAACTCGAGGCGCAAAAAATTGCAGCTAAAAACCGTGTGCTGGTCACAAATCACGACGCGCTTGGGTATTTTGCGGCGCGTTACGGCTTTAAAATTCTTGGCACGGTCATTCCGAGCGGCGGCACAGAACGGAGCGCCAGCGCCAAAGAAACCGCCAAGTTGATTGACCTCATCAAAGCCAACAATGTACGGGCACTCTTTACCGAAAACACCCTCAACCCAAAACTGGCAAACGCCATCGCTAGCGACACAGGCGTTAAAATTGCGCCGCCCCTCTACACCGATTCGCTCGGAAACCTTGGCTCGAGTGGCGAAACTTTTGTCAAAGCTTTTCGGTACAATATCAACACGATTGTCAATGCGTTAAAATAGTTATTGAGACTTCACTCTCAATAAGACTCGAGTTTTATGAATCAGACCCTACCGACCCCAGAGCGATTCCCCAAAGACCACAGCCACCAGTTGCTGAAAGTCACGGATTTGGTCGTGTCCTACGGAGAAACGCCAGCCTTAACGGGCGTCAATTTTCACCTTTGCCCCAAAGAATTTGTGGCAATCATTGGACCAAACGGCGCGGGCAAAAGCACGCTCTTAAAAGCCATTTTGGGCTTAACAAAAACCTCGAGCGGTAGCATTGGTTTCTCGAGCGAACTGGGTTTACACCCCACGCAAGCCATCTCTTACGTGCCGCAACAACAAAGCCTGGACTGGAGTTTTCCCGTGACCGTGCGCGATGTGGTCATGATGGGACGCATCGGACGAATGGGTTGGCTCAAGTACCCGAACGGCAACGACAAGCAACTGGTCGAACAAGCGCTGGAAAAAACGGGGGTGAGCGATTTGTCCAACCGTCCAGTCGCAGCATTGTCTGGCGGACAAAAACAACGCGTGTTGCTGGCAAGAATGCTGGCTCGAGAATCCAAACTCTTATTTCTGGACGAACCTTTAACCGGCGTGGACAGCAAAACCCAGGACAGTATTTTTGAAATCCTCGAGGCTGAACGAAAAAATGGCAAAGCGCTTTTGATGGTCACACACGATCTCGAGGCGGCACGAACTTGGTGCTCGCATTTGATGCTGATCAACCGCGTGGTGATTGCGGCAGGAAAACCAGATGTGGTTTACACGG
>JANLWR010000916.1:0-5972 GCA_031364625.1 Deinococcales bacterium
TTGAGCCAAAAATTGCCCAGAGATAAGCACCCACGGCAAAGAAAGCAACATAACCCAAATCGAGCAATCCCGCGAAACCGACGACAATATTTAAACCGAGTGCCAAAGCCGCATAAATGGCAATATCGATCACAACATTGATGCTCGAGGTATTTTGAAATCCAATCAAAGGAATCCCGACAAACAAAACCAAAATTCCCAGCACAATTTGAACGTATTTGTTCATTGGAAAAGTGACCAGAAAGTATAAACTCGAGATGAACGTTAAGAAAATCATGCTGTCAACGAAAGTAATTCCCTTAAAAACAAAGAATTTTAGGAAAAACGTGGTTAAAGTAAAAACAACCACGGGAATCGTAAAATCTCGTTTTGGTTTGAGAGCCTGATTCATACTTTCTCCGATACTTTACGACCAAGCAAACCAGATGGTCTAAAAATCAAGATTAAAATCAGCAATCCAAAGGCAATAATGTCTTTGTACGAAGAACTGATGTACTGCGCGGCAAGTTGCTCGAGAAGCCCCAAGACCACACCGCCGAGCATTGCCCCAGGAATACTGCCGATGCCGCCGAGAACAGCCGCCGTAAAGGCTTTCAGTCCGGGCAAAAAACCACTGTACGGATTGAGCGTTCCAAACTTTAAAGCGTAAAGCACACCCGCAACACCGCCCAAAGCGCCACCGATTAAGAACGTCACGGTAATGATGTTGTTGACGTTAATGCCCATTAAACTCGAGGTGCTTTGATCTTGAGCGACGGCACGAATGGCGCGACCCGTTTTGGTATAATTGACAAAATAAGTTAAGCCAGCCAGCATGATTGCGCCGACCACAAAAATGGTCAAGGTCGTGTTTGAGATGGTCGCACCACTGATGAGTGGGTGGGTCAGCGCAAAGAAGTCTGGTTGATCGCCGCGAATATAACTTGGAAATGGCCGGTTGAAATTACCGAACAAACTTTCCACCAAACGCACGATGTCTTGCAAAAACAAACTCATGCCAATGGCAGAAATGAGCGGCACAAGCCTTGGTGCACCTCGTAAACGTAACGGTCGATACGCTACCCTTTCGACGGTCACGGCAAGCACACCAGAAGCCGCCGCGCCAACAAACAACGCAAAGACCAATTGCAATAAAGGATGCCAGGTGGTTTTGGTTAAAACACCGAGCAGCAATTCGACGCCGACAATGCCGCCAAACATAAAAATTTCTGAGTGGGCAAAATTAATCAGCTCGAGCACGCCGTAAACCATCGTGTAACCGAGTGCAATCACCGAATAGACCAGACCGAGTGCCAGACCGCTGAGCAGGGTTTCAATAAAGAGCTGCATTCTTGGGTATCATCACTCCTCTCTTGATTAAAGTTCGAGCCTATAAAAACCCGAACGAACGTTAGGTTCTTTGTGGTCATTATGAAATTTTAACACGCTAGGGCTTCACCACATCAAAAGCTCGAGCTGAGTTGACATTCAAACAAGACCAACGAAAATAGAAAGCCCAGCAATCAGCCTCGAGCACCACAGCCACCTCGAGTTTGAATGTCTTTTTTCTGCTTGCAATTTGAACAATCGGCTCGAGCTTTCAGAAAACGCAAGCCTGCCTAACAAAATGAGGGGTGGATTACCCCACCCCTCGAGATTAACTTAATTCTAAATTACTTCATCTCGGGTTCTGGAGCATTGAAGGTGATGCTCTTGATGACTTTGTTGTAGTTGTAATCTGGTTGCGCTGCGACCACAACGTATTTGTCAACATTCAGGTCGCCACGTGAGTTGAGGGCGATTTTACCAGTCACACCATTGAAGGTGACTTGACGAACGGCTTTGGCAACATCCAAACGTTCTGGTTTTGCACCATTGTTGGCTTTGAGGGCGGCGGCAATTGCACGGATGACCACGCGGGCGGCATCGTAACCGTAGGCGCTGTAGCCTTCTGGGTCTGCGCCGTACTTGGTCTTGTACTTCTTGGCAAATGCTTTGGCGGCTGGCAAGAGGTTGATTGGCACAGCAGTTGTTGTGAAGTAAATGTTCTTCATGTTGTCTGCGCCTGCGGTGTTCTGAAGGTCTTGACCGTCGAAACCGTCGCCACCAACCAGTGGCGTGTTCAAGCCAGCTTGACGGAGTTGCTTGAGCATCGGTGCTGCTTCGGTGTAAATTGCCCCGAAGTAAATGGCGTCTGGCTTGTCGGCTTTGGCTTTATTGATGAACGAGCTGAAATCGGTGTCGGCAGCTTCCTGACCGGCTTCGACCAAGACTTTGGCGCCAAGTTGCTTGGCACGGGCAGCGAATGCGTTCGCAATGCCTTCGCCGTAAGCGGTCTTGTTGTTGAGGACGTAAATGCGCTTGGCTTTGAGCACATTGACCACGAAATCGGCGCCGACTGGTCCTTGCACATCGTCACGACCACAAATGCGGTTGGTGACTTGGGCGGTGGAAAGGCGGTCTGTCACGCGTGGATTGGTGTTCGCAGGGCTAACCATGGTTAGGTTAACTTTGGCGTAGACTTCGCTCGAGGGGATTGCGACGCCCGAGTTGAGGTGTCCAACGATGCCCATAATATCTGGGTCATTGATCAAACGGTTCGCATTGGCAACGCCAACGTTGGCTGTTGCTTGATCGTCTTCTGGTTGGTAAACAACTTTAAAACCGTAAGCTTCAATCAGGCGCTTCTCTTCAGAGATCGCCATCTCTGCGCCGTTCTTAATGGCAGTTCCAAGGTTTGATTGACCGCCCGAAAGTGGGGTCTGGCTGGCAATCTTGATCGTGCCTTTGGTTTGGGCGTCCGCACCAACAAACACACCCGCAGCCAAGGCTGCCGTTAACAAAATACGTTTCTTCATCCCTTACTCCTCCTTATAACTTTTGGGTTTTGAGCACGTTGGCTCTCGACCCGTGTTTTTGATTCCGTGAAATCATAAAGATTGCATACAACCCTGTCAACGCCTTGATGCACCAAAACCTGAACAATCTTCACCAAAACCTTCATGAGACCGCCCTATGTCACATAATCTCGAGATACCTGTTCAGTTCCCAATCGTGAACCGTGGCGGCGTACAAACCCCATTCGGCACGTTTGGCGTCCAAAAAATGATCAAAGATATGATCGCCCAGGGCATCGCGGATGGTACGGTCGGACTCGAGTTCATCGAGCGCCTCGCGCAGCGTTCCAGGTAAAGTCTTGACCTTATGGCGGCGTTTGTCGCGCACGCTCATGTCGTCAACATCGCGCTGAATCGGTGGCGGCGGCTCGAGTTTTTCGGAAATGCCGTGCAAACCAGCCGCAAACATCGCAGTTAACGCCAAGTACGGGTTGCACGTCCCGTCAGGCATCCGAAGTTCGGCTCGAGTTCCCGCACCGCGCCGTGCCGGCACGCGAATCATGGCGCTGCGATTGCTGGCGCTCCAGGCGATGCTGGCTGGGGCTTCAAAACCTGGCACGAGGCGCTTGTACGAGTTGACGAGCGGGTTGGTAATCGCCACCATGCCTTGGGCGTGCTCGAGCAGCCCACCGATGAAAGACATGGCGGTGGAAGACAGTTGAAATTCGCCTTTGGGATCAAAAAATGCGTTCTCGCCGTTTTTGAATAAACTCAAATGCGTGTGTAAACCCGAACCGTTGATGCCCGCCACCGGTTTTGGCATGAACGTCGCGTGCAAACCGTGCTCGAGCGCCACGCGTTTGACCACGAACTTAAAAGTCGTGATCGAATCGGCGGTGCGCAGGGCGGTATCGTACTTAAAATCAATCTCGTGCTGACCAGGTGCGACCTCGTGGTGAGCCGCCTCGACCTCAAAACCAAGCTCGAGCAGCATATTCACCATGTCGCGGCGGGCTTCCTCGCCACGGTCTATCGGAGCAAGATCGAAATAACCCGCCGCATCGTGGGTGACTGTCGTTGCTGTGCCTTCAGGAGATCGTTGAAACAAAAAAAACTCGAGTTCTGGACCGGCAAACACGCCTTCAAAACCCATTTTCTTGGCTTTCTCGACCGTGCGTTTTAAAGCCGCTCTGGGGTCGCCCAGAAACGGTTTACCGTCAGGCAGCGCAATATCGCACACGACTCGAGCCACCCGCCCGCGTTTGGCGTCGCTGTCCGAAAAAGCTGGAAAAACCCGAAACGTCTCGAGGTCGGGCTGCAAGAGCATGTCCGATTCCTCTTGACGCGTGAAGCCTTCGATACTCGAGCCGTCAAACATGATGTTGCCGTCTAAGGCTTTTTCAAATTGCGAGACTGGCACTTCGACGTTTTTGGCAACGCCAAGGACATCGGTAAATTGCAAGCGCAGGAAACGCACGTTCTCCGTTTTTAAAGTTTTCAGAACTTCGGCTTTGCTGGTCGGCATAGATATTCCTTTCGAGAAGTGTCGGGCGTTCAGTCATGAATTCCGAAATATATTTATTTTCTTTCGCAAACACGAAATACGGCAATTGCTCTACCCTCTCATCCCCAGCCCTTCTCTCCGAGGAGAGAAGGGAGTTTAAGTGCTTTACACGAGTGTCTCAAAGTTATCCCATAAAGCCTATTCGGACTTCAATTTCAACACCACATGTGTGCAGATCAATAGATTTCGTTGGAGTATGAGTTTGGACGTAAATTCAAATCAATTATCCTTTGACGACGATGTTCACCAATCTTCCAGGCACGTAAATTTCTTTGATGGTTTCTTTGCCATCAATTAAAGCATGAATGCTTGGCACAGTTTTCGCCAAGGCAATTGCCGCTTCCTGCGAAATCCCGAACGGGGCTTCGACCTTGCCGCGCAATTTGCCAGAGACTTGAATCACCAACTCAAACATGTCCTTGACAATTTTAGCCTCATCAAAAGCTGGGAACGACTCGAGGTGAACGCTGCTCGAGTGATCCGACATTTTCCAGAGTTCCTCCGCCAAATGCGGTGCATACGGCGCTAAGATCAAATTGAATTTCTCGAGCGCATCGTGCCACAGCGCTGTGCCGTAAACACTCGAGCGTTTGGCTTTGCCCAAGAAATTGCTGAACTCCATCATGGCGGCAATGCTGGTGTTGAACTTAAAGTTCTCGGTGTCCTCTCCCACTTTTTTGATGGTGTAATGCAAGTTGTACTCGAGGTCGTTGACGCTGACATTTTCGGCAGGTTCGGTGGTGCTGGGTTGCTCGAGGAACAAATTCCAGATCCGTCCCAGCCAGTTCGCCAGACCGTTCACGCCTTTGGGCGCCCAAGGTCCACCAGCCTCCCAAGGTCCAATAAATTGCAAGTACAAGCGCACGGTGTCTGTGCCGTATTCTTTCACCAAATCGTCGGGGTCAACCACGTTACCGCGTGATTTGGACATTTTTTCGTTGTCCTCGCCCAAAATCAAACCTTGGTTTAAGACCTTTTTGAACGGTTCGCCAAAATCAATCAAGCCTAAATCACGCATGGCTTTCGTCCAAAACCTGGCGTACAACAAATGCAAAATGGCGTGCTCGATGCCACCCGAGTACAAATCGGCGGGCAACCACTTTTTGACCATCTCCGAATTGATCGCGCTCGAGGAGTTCTTCGGGTCTAAGTACCTGAAAAAGTACCAACTCGAGTCCACGAACGTATCCATCGTGTCCGTGTCACGGGTTGCCGCGCCACCACACTTCGGGCAGGTGCAACGCTGCCAATCTTTGAGCAACTTTAACGGGCTTTGACCCGTCGGCAAAAACTCGACATTTGAGGGCAGCAAGACCGGTAAGTCCGACTCTGGCACAGGTTGCTGACCGCAAGTGTCACAGTAAATAATCGGAATTGGCGTCCCCCAATAACGCTGCCTCGAGATCAACCAATCGCGCAAACGGTAGGTGGTTTTGGCTTTTGCCACACCCAGTTTCTCGAGTTCAAAAATAATGGGCGCAATCATGGATTTACCCGATTTTTGACCGTTGAACTGCCCAGAGTTGACCATGATGCCGTCGCCCGAATACGCTTCGGTCATGGTATCACCGTCCAGTTCCACGCCTTCGGGT
>JANLWR010000947.1:0-1718 GCA_031364625.1 Deinococcales bacterium
GTTGGCGTTGAATTTGTTGAATTTGGATGTGGGTTTGAACATTTCAAAACGACGGAAACGTTTGAAGGCGTTGTTGAATCCTGATTACTTGTTGTCGTTACTTGGGTTGTCTGTCAAGGCATAGTTGGTGCGTTTGCCCTATGAACTTTAGTGTTCAAGTTGACCCACGGACGAATACCTTGCATTTCATCTTTTGTAATGTGTTTAAGACTCTCGAGTGTCAGCACTGTCCCAGTCTCAGATATGCCCCAATACAAGGGCATTAAACGTTTAATCGCACTTTCATTAAGCTCCGTGCCATAGTGGTTTAGTAACTTCAAGAAAGGCTCGAGCATCGCATTTTTCTCTTCAGCACTACCTTCAAGCCATACGGGTTGATTCTCAAATATTTTCTCGAATGCCCTTAGACAATTTTCCAAAATGAGCCGACCAGCCCCAAGCTCCTCGAGCGTTTTGGCATATTTGTTGTGGTCTGGGTGGGTAAAATGCCAACCAACATCCCGCCGAATTGTTTCTCGAACAGGTTCTGGGATGTGCTTCTCAGGTAATAGTGCAAAGCCACATTTGACCCACTCGTCTTGTTCGGTATGGAAAAACTCACTATTCTCAAAAGTCTTAATACAAGCAGCCCAGCATTTATTCTTAAACTCGAGAAACAATTCTGTTGGTGCTTGTGCATTTTGTATAGCAGCACAGAATTGATAAAGTGCGCTTGGACTTTCTGCCTTAACATCCTCGAGAATCACATGAAGGTTCTCAGCAATTGTGTCCAACACAAACCGATTCCATTCGGCTATATCTTCGCCATCCCAGACAATGCTTTTACGGTCAGGGGTTGGATAAAAGTCACCATTAATATGAAATGGCATACCACTTTTAGTTTGCGTTGGAAGGTGAGCAAACAAGCGTCCAGAAAAGCCTTCGGGAATTTCCATTGGACGAATCAAAGCAACCTCTGTACGGCGCTGTTTGCCATCCTTTTTGAGCCATGCTTGCGCCTTTTCGACAATTTGCATGGTTCGCTTGTCATATTCTTGCGACGTATCGTTTACCCAAACAATCAATTTTTCATGTTCTGAAGAGATTAGCTGGCGTTTGATCTTGACCTCTAAAATAAGCTTTCTATTTCGGTAAAGCCTAATTTTCTCTAATTTTCTCAAGAAAAGTACAGTTTCTTCAAGGGTTTCTTGTGCTTCTTCAAGAAACTTCTGGAGCTGTTCACGGCGTACTGGAGAAATTTTTAACTTTTCGCGCAACTGCGAATTTGTGAACGCCCACGGTAGCTTGAATGTGGTGTCCCATCGTGCAAGATCGTTTGAGAAAGGTGGAAATGAGATTTCTTGCTCGAGTGGTGAAAACTCAGTTACTTCCTTATGGCAAATCAGGGTTGCAATGTCTGCATACTGATAAACTGAAACAAACCCAACTCCAAAAGTGCCAATCTTTTCCGAATCATTACTTTTACTACCCGAATTGATATCCTTGATAGCCTTAAGGTGCTCATCCTCAAATACAGAATTGTTACCAATCCACAGGGCATCATCACAAATGTCTGCGTGAAATTCCGTTGCCCCAGCGTCCTCTGCATTTTGGATTAGCTCATTGAGAACTGTCGTAAAACCCAGCAATCCTTGTAAGCTTGTTCGTATAGTTCCCAGGAAATTGAGTCCATATCGTTCAGGGGGTTTACGTACTGCGATTTCAGTTGTCATTCAGTT
>JANLWR010000950.1:0-4002 GCA_031364625.1 Deinococcales bacterium
GCGAGGCCATAGCCGCCGAAGCGCACGCCGTACTGCTTCTCGATCGACCGCTGCGCCTGGTCGAGCACCGGGTGCGTGCCGGTGCGGCCGTACGACGCCAGACGCGGCTCGTCGATCCACTTCTCGTACCGCCAGATGCGACCCTGCTGCCAGTCCGCCCGCTCGAGCACCGCTTGATTCTTCGCTCATGACCAGGCTGGTCAGCAAGCCAATTCTGGCGCGTTCAAGTTCCTCGAGCGTGACGCCCAACTGCATTTTTTGCATTTCTTCTTGAATCACGTTTAAGGTTTCTTGGGCGCGGTCTGGGCTTGTTCCCGCGTAAACGCTGATCGTGCTGGCGGCTTTGATCGGCGATCCCGAAGCGCGAACGCTGTAGACCAAGCCGCGTTTTTCGCGGACTTCTTGCATCAATCGACTCGAGAATCCCGCGCCCGAAAGCACCAAGAGCGCAAGCCGTGACTCGAGCCAGTGCGGGTCGGTGGGCGCGAGGCTGGGGTAAAGCATTCCGATTTGAACTTGGGCGGTGTCTTGGACAATGTGGTCGTAAAATCCGCCCTTCATGCTGGGCAGCGGATTGGTCGCGGGTTTTCCCGTCCAAGAACCGAAAAGTCGCGTCACCAACTCGAGCAATTCGTCCCATTTGACGCCGCCGGAGACGCCAAGAATTGCGCCATTTGGGGTGAAGCGGTTGTTGTAATCTTCCCTGGCGGCAGCACCCGTGATGGCTGCCAGACCCTCGAGCGTGCCCATGCCAGAACGTCCGTGGTTGCTCGAGAAAAAGCGTTCGCGCAGTTTGACGAACATTTTTTGGGCGGGGCTGTCATCGAGCGATTCGATGTCTTGACGTGCCAGTTCCAAGCAAGGCTCGAGTTCGGTGTCTGGCAGGCTTGGTCGTTGGATCACATCGGCAAACAACTCGAATGCGGCTGTTAAATCCGTCTCGAGCATCGCGCCCGAAAAGCTTGTGCCTTCCAATCCCGCCCCGCCGCCGCGCCGCACGCCAAGATTGTCAAAAGCATCAGAAAGTGCCCTGGAATCTCGAGTGCCCGCGCCGCGATCCATCCAATCTTCGAGGACGCTGGTCACGCCGCGCATGGATTCGGGTTCGTTGACCGCGCCGGCTGGAATCAGCAAGTCAAAGCTGACGCTGGGTTGCCACGGTTGAGGCTCGCTAATCACGGTAAAACCGTTTTCAAGTGTGGTTGAGTGAATCAAAAAAGCTCCTGGCTGCCAGTAAGAGGGCTGGCGATGAACGTTCTTCAGTCTAACCGTTTTGAGGGTCAGTCAACCCTGAGCGAGAATGCTATTTCTCACCACTTCACAAATCAACAAATCTCGAGCAAACTATTGGTTATGGAATCAATACCTCAAACAGTGGCGCTCGAAGATGAAGGTATCGCCATTCATTACGCCGCACCGAGGGCGCTGGATGCACTCGAGCACAGTCATCCTTTGGCGGAACGCGGTTGGCTGGCGCTTGCCCACACCACGCTCGAGGGTACGCCCGATGTCTTGCTGCTCGAGAAGCACGGCAAGTTTCGCTTGATTGAGTTGTTCGAGGATTACGCCTGGGTCAAGAACAAACGTTGTCTGGCTTGGGACGATTTCGTGCGTGAAGAAACCGAACGCGGAGATCGCAAGGGTTGGATTGATTCAATTTTTGAGAAGTTGAATGTTTTTGGTCACAGCGTGCCCAAACCGCATGTTTGGGTGGGTTTTAACGATGATTACGGCGCGGATTGGTTGTTGGGACTCGAGTTTTAGAATTGCAATTTTCTCATAAAACACTCTAAAATGAACACGGTATGAAGAAAATGGCTCGAGTGACCGATTTTTCTCATAAAATCTCGGCTGTCCCTCTCAGAAACAAACGCGATACTGACTCCAGCAGAGAAGCACCGCTCGAACCCCTCGAGCTTTTATTTCAACCCCGACGTTGCGGAACGTCGGGGTTTTCTTTTATGCCATATTGCGTATCTCGAGCACGCCGTTTCAATCACGTATCTCGAGCGTCAACCAATTACACTGCAAAGGTTGAAACTCGAGCATCATTCTCGAGGGTAAAGGAAAACCATGAAACTTCGTTCCAGTGAAATCATTTACAATCAAATTTGCTACGATTTGCGGTTTGAGCCGTCCGAATTTGTGATTGGTTATCAAACCCGTTTTAACGGCATGAAAGAAATACGGCTGACCAGTTTCAAACCAGGTTTGGAAATTCCGTGGCATCGAATTTGGTACTTCAAAACCGAGGCGGGCATTCAGTGGGATCGCAAAGCGGGCATCGATAAACTGCTCGAGGTCAAAGAAAATACAGGAAACGACATCATGAAAGCAAAAGACATTTTGGCACTCGGCATTCCAGAGGGACGATTGGTTGGCGTTGTGTTAAACGCCATCAAAAACCATCCTGACCGATTTGAACCCGCAAAGATCGAAACTCAAATCCGTGCGATTCTCGAGCGACCAGAATTGTATTTGGAAGATGAACATTTCGGGGTTCTGGCAACCGAATTGACTAAACCAAAATCATTCGAGCGCCGTGCTGAAGCCGCACCGTACAAAATTTTTGGAAGTGGACTCGAAGACGGCGCGTTAAAGCAAATGCACAACGCCGCCATGCTGCCCGTGGCGTTCGCTGGCGCACTGATGCCAGACGCGCACCAAGGTTACGGACTGCCAATCGGCGGCGTGCTCGCAGTCGAAAACGCCGTGATTCCTTACGCGGTCGGGGTGGATATTGCCTGCCGCATGAAACTCTCGATCCTCGATATGCCCGTCACCACCGCCTTCAAACGCCGCTTTGAAGACTTGAAGCGTGCCATTGAAACTGAAACCAGATTCGGCATGGGCGCAAGCTGGCAGCGACCACTCGAGCATGATGTACTCGATGAAGATTGGACGGTCACACGCGTCACCGAAAAACTGTTCGACAAAGCCAGGGCGCAACTTGGCACGTCAGGCAGCGGCAATCACTTCGTCGAATTTGGCATTGTGACGCTTGACAAGAGTGAGATGAACCTCGAGCCTGGCGAGTACTTGGCGCTCTTGTCGCACAGCGGTTCTCGAGGCTCTGGTGCGACCGTGGCAAAGCATTACTCGGATTTGGCAATGGATTTTCACCGCGAACTGCCGCCAGAATTAAAACACCTGGCATGGCTGGACATGGACTCTGAAGCGGGTCAAGAATACTGGGCTGCCATGAATTTAATGGGCTTGTACGCCAGCGCCAACCATGCGCTGATTCACAAAAAAGTGATCAAAGCCATCGGCGCAAAAGTCCTGGCGGGCGTCGAAAACCACCACAACTTTGCCTGGAAAGAAACTCACTTTGGACAAGAGATCATCGTTCACCGCAAAGGCGCAACCCCAGCCGGCATGGGCGTGCTCGGCATGATTCCAGGCAGCATGGCGACCCCAGGCTTTGTGGTGCGCGGCAAAGGCAACACCGACAGCCTTTCCAGTGCCAGTCACGGCGCGGGACGAGCCATGAGCCGCACCAAAGCCAAAGAGCAATTCACCTGGAAGATGATCCGACCCAAACTCGAGCAGGCGGGTGTGACGCTGCTCTCGGCGGGAATTGATGAGAACCCACTGGCGTACAAAGACATCGATAAAGTCATGGCGGCACAAACCGAACTGGTGCATGTGATCGCGCGTTTTGACCCGAAAATCGTCAAAATGGCGGATGCGGGCGAGATTCCAGAGGATTGAGAAGCGGCATCTCGAGATGCGTAATCGTAGGGGCGCTGCTTGCTGCGCCCTGAGTGACGGCACATTCAAAAAATGTGAGCGGAAATTTCTTGCTGTACATAAAATCAGCAAATCCCATTTCTCCTCTCTCTTGACCATAAAATGCACCTAACGGGCATGGTCGCTCATCCCCGACCCTTCTCCCAACATCAGGCTACGGTTTGCACACAAGTCAATCATGTTACGTTTAGCACATGAAAACGAACACTTTCAGCCAAGCTGAATTCCGTGATGATCGGCGCACAAAAA
>JANLWR010000404.1:0-2449 GCA_031364625.1 Deinococcales bacterium
ACCAGAAATTTGCGTGGAAATTATCAGCCCCAGCAACAGTGCAAAAGAGATTCTCGAGAAACGAACAGCTTACTTTCAACGCGGGGCATTGGAAGTTTGGACGTGCAACCTTCAAGGGAATATGCAATTTTTCGACGCAAATGGGAAACTCGAGCAATCAAAACTTGTGCCAGCGTTTCCTGTACTGGTCGTGCTTGAAGAGGACGATTAACTCTTTTCCCTCTCATCCCTGACCCTTCTCTCCTAGGAGAGAAGGGAGTTTTTTTGCGTACTGAAGTGGATAGGTTGTATTTCTCGAGCGTGATCTGTGAGAATGGTTAAATGAAGTTTCTTGGTCACATTGAAGAAATGTTTGAAATTAGAACTCGAGGCATTGTCCTCGTTATGGATCAACCGCTCGTTTTGAATCAACTGTTTCACCCTGAAGGGAATTACCTCGAGTTGCGCCAAGATGGTGAGATCGTAAAACACTTCTTGCATTGGAGCTTCGAGGAAATGTTAAGAAATGGTAGCGCAAAACTCACAATCCTTGTCCACAACAAGAAAAATCGTAAAATATCAATCGAAATTGGTCTCGAGGTTTGGCAAGCGGAATCCTAACAGCTTCAAATCCGCCATTGTGCTGATGCAACCAAATCCCAAAACCTCGAGAATACCATCATGGGCTGGGCTTTGCTGCAAATCACAAAATTAAAATTGGGCGAAACCATTTCCTTTCGTCCCAAAGGCAATTCGATGCAGGGCAAGATCCAATCGGGGCAACGTTGCACCGTTCAACCGTGTGATCCAAGCACGCTCGAGGTTGGGGATATGGTGCTCTGCAAAGTCAAAGGGCGTGAGTTTCTGCATTTGATTACGGCAGTTCGGGGCGCACAATTTCAGATTGGCAACAATAAAGGGCATATCAACGGTTGGGTGAGTGCGAACGCCATTTTTGGGCGTTGTATTGAAGTCACAGATTGACTCACGCTCCCCAAAAAAAGTTTATCAACTCGAGAGTTAACGCATTTTCTCGAGTCTTTTCACTGCACAGTCATGCTCGAACCTGATAAGCTCAGTTCAGATGGCGGAAACCAAAGCGAAACAACCCATTAACACGCTCGAGTCTGCCCGAGGCGATTCGGGTTTGCTGCTGTCTCGAGTCACACCGCAAGGGCGGGTGTTGATGCAGGGTTTGCACGCCAGTTTTGTCGAACTCTCCAAACTCGCGGCACACTTGAACGGCTTTGATTTTGATGGTTATGTTTTGGCGCTCGAGCCTGATGACAGCGTTTGCGCCATGGCGTTGTTGTTTGAAGGCAATTTGGTGTGCGCCAGCGCCTTAAACGATGGTCACACGCTCTGGGGCGACGGGGCGTTGATCGAACTTGCGCAACGTTTTGCGGCGGGTGCGGTACTCGAGGTCTGTGCGCTTGAGCGTGATCTGATTCATGCGGTTTGTGGTTTGTCTGACCGGGTTTGGCGCGTGCAACCTGGCGATAATTTTTCGGGCGTGCGAGGTCTGGGCGACGGACGTGTGGCGTTGTATCACGATGGCAGTATTGTGGCGCATTTAAAAGCCAATTACCGCGAGACGGGCGCATTTCCTGCCCCGTTGCGACCAGCGCATTTAACCCTGCCCAGGGTCGTTGGCGCTTGGGCGACCGAACGATACGGCTTTACGCTGCGCGGTCGTGATGCGGTCAATCCAATCACCGACCATTATAACCGTGCCAGAGCCGCTTACGGCAAACCCGCGCTCGAGGTGCTGGTGCAGTTGGGTCGTGGCAAAACCCCGCTCGAGGTGGCGCAAACGCTCGAGAAGGACATTGCTGGACTCGAGAACATGGTTGAAACCTTCGTGCGTGAAGGTTTGTTGCATCGCCGGCGCGATCCTGACATGTGAGCAATTATCAAAACAAGCAAACGAGGCTCGAGTGGATATTTTCACTCGAGCCTCAAATTCAATTTGGGGAATTTACTGGCTTATTTCAGTCCAAAAATCCCATCAATTTTCTCGAGCACATCAGCCTCGAGCTTGACGCCTGAACCCTTCAAGTTTTCGGTGATTTGTTCTTCTTTGGTCGCACCGACAATCGCGCTCGAGACGCCTGTTTGCCGCAGCACCCAAGCCAGAGCCAGTGTCGTGCGCGAAATGCCAAGTTCGTCGGCAACCTGTTTGAGTTGACGGACTTTTTCAATGATTTCTGGGGTGCGCAAATCGCGTCCGATGTTGGTGCTCGAGAGTCTAGCGCCTTCAACCTCGCCGGCGTCAAACTTTCCGGTTAAAACGCCCATGCCCAACGGCGACCAACAGACCAATCCAATACCGTGTTTTTCGGTAACGGGCAGGATTTCGGTTTCGACTCGGGTGCGGTGCACCATGCTGTAATGCGGTTGTTCGGTCACAGGTGCGACCAAACCGTTTGCTTTGGCAATGCCCACCGCCTCAGCAATTTGTGCGCCCGAC
>JANLWR010000405.1:0-3593 GCA_031364625.1 Deinococcales bacterium
TGGAATCCAGGCTGCAATGTCTCAATTTTTGCTCGTATAGACTTCTGGCATGTTCACTTACGAGTTTCAACCACGCTCAGAACGCGCTCGGGCTAGCCATGAACGGGCGTACCGTCTGGATATTTTGCTTGAGTGCGAGGCGATTCTGCGCGACTTGATCCGTGACCGCAGTGTCACCACAAGTCAGCAGCAAGATTACCAGGCTGAAATTGAAAACTTGCGGTCTTTACCAGACCCAGAGAAGCTGATGCAACTGCGGGTCAGGCTTCGCCAACGCTACCTCAGCTAAAAACATCGCTGGATTTTAAGGGATCGGGTTAATCCTCGAGCATTTTCAATCTCAACGCGTCTAAAGTGTGCTGCTCGAGTTCCAAACCATCTTTGAGATAGCCTTCAACGCTGCCAAACCGAGCCTCGAGATACCAGAGCGTGGCTTGTATTGTGGTGGCTTTTGAAGTCAACAATTTTGCGTAGGAATCTTTATCCACACCAGTCTTGATTGCTTCGTTCAAGAGTCGCTCGAGCATCGGCTTGGCAAGTTCTTCGGTGAGGCTGTAATCCTGGGTGATGCCTTCGTTAGGGACACCTGCATTTGCCAAAAGCAAGGCTGAAATAATGCCCGTGCGATCTTTGCCGGCGGTGCAATGGAACAATGTCACCGAGTGACTGGTTGCCAGTACCTCGAGCACTTCTCGCATGGCAGTTTGGCAATGGTCGAGTGCCGCAATGTAAATACTCTCGAGGGATAACATTGTGCTGGTATTCTGGTTTTTCATGATCTCTTCAAACAACGAGATGTGAACGTATCGCACGTTTTCATGGTTGGCAAACGGATTGGGTTCTTGCAGCATTTCTCGGCTGGTACGAAGATCAATCACGGTTTTCAAGCCGTACTCGAGCAAACTTGCCTGTGATGCCAAACTGAGGGCGTGGAGGCTGTCGGCACGCAAGAATTGACCAGTGGATGTGTGCTTCCCAGCGTGAATGACCAGCCCTCCCAGTTCCCGAATATTGAATGCACCCTCGAGAATCAACTGACGGTTTGCTTGGCGGTCTTGAATGGATGTCATTGCAAAAAGTTAGCCGTTTTTCATCAGCACAAGATCAGCCAACCACCTACTGGGTTCAGCTATCAAATGCAAACCACTCCCAGAGATGAATGCGAGTGATCAAGGTGCTGACCCAAACATGACACACATTCAATATCGTATTTATGGCTTTAGCGCTTGCTCTGGCTGTGATCATTGACAATCAGCGTCTCACGAAATGTACAGCTTTTTTATTGTTTATTTATTGGCAAAAACACAATGCAACTATTGGTCAGCATCTTATGGCTCTTAGCCCTCGAGATGATTTTTTTCATCCCCGATGTCACAGGCTCGGCTTGGGCAGAAGGAAAATCTTTTTTAAACCTCAGTGGAGGTTTTTTACTGTTGGCAACACTGGCTTTTTTTGCGGTGGCTTACGTCGCAAAAAGCCTTTTGCAAAAAAGGTTTAAAAGCATGTTGCTGCTCGACATTGCCATGGCAATCGCCAGCAATGCGGGTGCAGCTTTTGCAGATAAGTTTATTTTTAACCGCGAGGTCAATATGGCTTCGCTGGCGGTGGCAACCATTGGCTTGTTGATGATGACCAATGGTGTCGTTCAGCTTCAGCAGAGCAAGGGATATCCGCATTTTTTGACCACCGTCACCCGACCTCGGCTCAAAAAATACCAGATCGATGTCGTGATATGGATCGCGCTTTTATTTGTTCTATCAGGACTCAGCTTACCCAAGCTGGCGACTCAAACGGGATTGCCCTTAAACGTGGTCGTTCCAGGAGTTGCTTTTGCCGCCTCTCTGTTTTCCAAGACAGGTTCACTGCTTCAAAAGCAAGCGCTGCGCGGGGGTGCTTCAACCGAAGCATTTTCTCAACCTCGCTACCTGCGGGGATTGCTGGGCAACCTTTGTTCCCAGATTTTACTGGCGCAGGTGTCGGTATCTTTGGGTATTACCGGAGTGAGTTTGCTGCGTGCATTCTTCTCCTTTTCACTCTCAACTTACACTTCCGTTCAGGAGGGTGAGTTGGTCTGGAAAGACGGATGGGCACTTTTTGCCCTGTCTGGCTTTGCCATATTTCTCGTGAGTCGTCTGATTTAACGTAGTACAGTCTGAGACTTGGTTTTTAACCTTGTCTCAGGCTTTTTTGTGACTCAAATTTTCTATTCGAGAATTCGATCTATTTCGGTTTTTGGTCGGGCAACCACCGCGCCTTGATCCGTGATAACAATAGGGCGTTGGATCAAAATAGGGTTTTCTACCATTGCCGCCAAGATTTTTTCTTGGCTGACACCCTCATCATAAATCCCAAGTTGAATGCCCACAGCTTCATTTGGACGCAACAATTGGGCAGCCTTCAGACCCAGTTGCTCGAGTACAGCCCGTATTTTTGCTGCATCAGGCTTTTCTTTTAAGTACATGTACAACGTTGGCTCAATGCCTTTGCTTTCCAAATACGCCACAGCGTTTCTCGAGCTTCTACAACCTGTGTGATGCCAGACGGTTACATTCATATTTTAGTTTTACATATTTTGATTGGCGCAGCGTCAAATCTCTCGAGCAATTGTCGTATCACTCGAGGCAGCGGAAGGTCATACGTGCCGTTTGTCATGGGGTGAGCATTCATTGCAGTCTCATTTCTTCAAACCTCGAGCGGATTGGCTTCAACCCAGGCGAGTACAGCAGTTGGAAGCAGCACTCCCGAGAAAAACAACAGTCCGATAAATGTCTCTCCAGAGAACAATTTTGAGCCGATAAAACTGATGGCAATCAAACCCATTAAGAAGATGAAAGCTGGTCGGTAAACTTGATCGCGTTGTTTGCGTTCGCGTTCGTCCAAGAATTCGTCGGTCATGTCGGCTCGAGCACCCGTCGCGCCAATCAGCCAAACAAAACAAACGGCAACGGCAATACTTCCAGCCAGCTCGAGAAGTTTGAAGAGCAGTGAATCGCTGACTGTGGGCAAAAAACCTGTTACAAACAGCAGTGCATACATCACGACGACCAAGCGGCGGCGGGATCGTTGCGGTTTTGCCCAGGCGGGGGTGAAACGTGCGAGCTTCAAATTGAGTGGTTTGGGGTTGGTCTTTGTCATACAGACTCCTTTTCTCTTTGGTACAAGGCAACCGAGAGTGGTTTGAGCGGCTCGAGTGAAAAGATCATTTCAACGGGGAGGTTGAAATAACGGCTCAGTTTGAGGGCAAGTTCCAGACTGGGATTGTAATCACCACGCTCGAGGTATCCCACAGTTTGGACGTTGATGTCCAAAGCATCGGCAAGTTCTTGGCGCGATAGGTTGCGTTCGGCTCGAAGCACACTGAGGCGGTTGTGAATCCGCGTTGTTTCTTCATTGTGTTTCGTTGCTTTCATATTGGTTATTATTGTACATATACAATATTTTGTCAAGTCGCACTCAATTTCCTGATTGACCCAAAGACATGAAATCAGCCCACGATTCGTTCAGTATTCACACGTTCTGAGCCTCGAGAAATATTGAACGGGCGCAATCTCAAGGATTTAGATTGCTCAGTACGCTGGGGTCAAATTTCTGGA
>JANLWR010000012.1:0-13462 GCA_031364625.1 Deinococcales bacterium
GTGCGCTAATTTCACTCGAGCCTCCCAAGGATCGTGCCTTGGGAGGCTCATTTCGTCTCTGTTTTTAACACAAGATTTTCCAAACGCAAGACCAATAAATCAAGACTCCATTTTTTGAACCAAACTTTTATCCGCCTTCACTTAACCAATCACTCGAGGTTTGCTGTGAAGCTTCAAACAAAACTGCTGACCTTGGTTTTTAGTATGGTGGCTTGCCTCTCGAGCGTTCAGGCTCAAAGCACAGCCACTCCAGCAGGCACTGCCATTCCCAATGTGGCTTCGGGCAGTTACACCGGTCCTGACGGGCAAACGGTGCTTATTACTTCAAACCAAGCCGTGATTACGGTGGCTTCGGTCTGCGGCGTTTCAGTCTTGCCGCACGGTTCTGTCGCTAATCCTGGAACAATCACCAGTGTCGTGCCGGGCGGCAGCACATTTTTAAGCTACTCGGTTTCAAACGCGGGCAACAACGGTTTCACTTTCAATTTAACCCCAACCCTCGAGGCGGGCAGTACCTTTATGCCGGCTGGCTTGAGTATTTTTTTGGATGACAACAACGACCTTCAACCCGACGGGGCAGCCATCTCGAGCATCAGTTTGCCGACAGACTCGAGCACCCATGTCTTGTTGCGGGTTGACGCGCCCACGCCGCTCGAGGGTGGTTTGATTGCCAACGTCAATTTGGTTGCCGCCTGCCCTGGTGGACCCAGCGATGCGAACAATGTCTCCAAGGTGGTGGTCAGCCCCAGAGCCGACCTCAGCCTGAACAAAACCCACGTCGGCAATTTGGCACTCGGGCAAACCACGCGTTACACCCTGCAAGTCTCGAATGCTGGACCCTCGAGCGCCAGTGGCACGATCACCGTGACCGATGCCCTGCCAACGGGCTTGACTTTTGTTTCGGGCGGCAATGCCAACTGGGTCTGCAATGCTGCTTCTCAAGTGGTCACCTGCACCAGCTCGAGTGCCATTGCCAACGGT
Organism: Deinococcales bacterium; assembly: GCA_031364625.1. Classification (GTDB taxonomy): domain Bacteria; phylum Deinococcota; class Deinococci; order Deinococcales; family JAAFIG01; genus JANXTZ01. The sequence goes on from JANLWR010000012.1 coordinate 982, forward strand.
GCAAACTCGAGTTTTGATTTGAATTTGCTGGTCTCGGCAAGTGTCACCAGCAATTTGGTCAACACTGCCAGCGTCAGCAGCCCAACCATTGACCCGCAACCCAAGAACAACACGGCAACGGACACGGGTTTGATTATTGCCAGCGACCTTGTGATTGCCAAAACCCACGCTGGTAATTTCGTTCGTGGCTCGAGCGGCGCTTACACGTTAAATGTCTCCAACATTGGTCTCGCGCCAAGTTTTGGAATTGTTACCGTGACCGACACCCTGCCCGACGGTTTGACCCCGCAAAGTGCCACCGGAGCAGGTTGGACGTGCAATACCAACTTTCAAACCATCAGTTGTACCCGCAGTGATGCGCTGGCGCTCAACTCGAGCTTCCCGAGCATCAATCTGGTGGTCGGTGTTGCCCAAAGCGCTGGTATCAGTCTGGTCAACAGCGCCTCGGTAAGTGGCGGGGCGCAAGTCAACCAAAGCAACGATACCGCCAGCGATACCGTCAGCATCGGCTCAGTCAGCGATTTGAGTATTGTCAAGACCGACAACGCCAGCGTGGCTGTGCCAGGAACAAATGTCGTTTATACGATCACCGTCGCCAACGCAGGACCGTCCGATGCGAGTGGTGTGGGCGTGCTCGATGCGCTGCCAAGTACACTCTCAAATGCCAGTTGGAAATGTACCGCCGCCAACTCGAGCTGCGCTGCCAATGGCTCGGGCGACATCAACCAAACCGTGAACCTGGCAGCCAACTCGAGCGCGGTGTTTACCCTCACCGCCAACCTCTCGAGCGCTGCGAACAGCAACCTGGTCAACACCGCAAGTTTGATTGTGCCAACTGGCATCACCGACCCAGATTTAAGCAACAACACCGCCACAGACACGGATGCGTTAACGCCGAATGCGGATTTGACCGTCACCAAACGCCACCTTGGAACGTTTACCGTCGGTTTGAACGGGCAATACGTTTTGAATGTGCGCAACCTTGGACCGTCAACCATTGTCGGAACGGTCACGGTCACAGACAACTTGCCAGCCGGTTTGGGCTTTGTCGGCGCCATCGGTACAAATTGGACTTGCAGCGCCACGGCGAGCCTTGTGACCTGTGCCAGCGCCGTAACTTTTCAGCCAAACTCGAGCTTGCCCGAAATTGCCTTAACCGTCAGCGTCGGCGCTGCCGCCCTGCCGAGTGTTACCAACACCGCCAGCGTCGGCAGTACCACCCCAGACCTCAACCCAGGCAACAACAGCGCCAGCGACAGTACCAGCGTGGCTTTTGTCGAACCCTGGATTGGACCGCTTGGCACGCCCAAAGCGCTCGAGTATCCCGCCGCCGCCGACAAGCAAATAAGCCAGGAGTTTCAGGGCAAAACCATTTTTTACCGCCATACTGTCTTAAATGCAGGAAGCACCAACGATACCCTCAACATCAGCCTCGAGACGCCATTTCCGAACGGTTGGACGGCACGCTGGCTTACAGCTAATGGAATACCACTCACCGACACCAACGCTGACGGTCTGGTGGATGTTGGTAATTTGCCGCCCAATACCAGCCTTGAAGTGATTCTCGAGCTTCAAGCGCCCTTAAACACGGTTGGTGACAACAACGGCACAGGTTGGAACTGGGTTTCGCAAGTATCCTCGAGTGTCAAATCCGACTCGATCAACCGCACCTTGGACGTGACAAGCCTTATTCATCCTGCCAGCGACGCCTGGAAATTTGTCAAAAGCGTCAGCCCAAACAAAACTTTTAAACCAGGCGACCCGCTCGAGTACAGCCTTGATCTCACCAACATCACCAATTTCGATCAACAGAACGTCAATATCAGCGACACGCTCGACCCCAATCTTGCCGCCCCCTCGAGTATCACCACGGGCGCGGTGACGGACGCCAGCAACAGCGCCAAAACCTATACGGTGACAGGAAATTATGACTCGAGCAGCCGAACCATCACTTGGAATCTGGCGAGTTTGCCCAGTGGTGGGCATTTGATCTTAAAATTCAAGACGACCATTCTCGAGACTGTCCCAGACGCAACCATCATTTCAAACACCGCCAATGTTTTAAGCCAAACCATACCCGTCAGCGTGCCGTCAAATACCGTGGATGTCGGTGTGATTCGAGCGGTGCTGGCGGTTGAAAAAATTGCTTTGCAACCCGCCGTTAGCATCGGCGGCGTGGTGGAATTTGAACTGAAAATCCTCAACAATTCACCAACCGCAGGACTGGTCAATTTGGTCGTGAACGACGATCTGCCAATCGGTTTGGTCTACCTTTCAGGCTCGAGCAAACTGGCAGGCTCGAGCATCCCCGACCCCAAAATCACGGTTTCAAACGGCAAGCAAAGCCTCGAGTGGCGCATTCCGGCGCTGGCGGCAAAGTCCAGCATCAGCCTTGTCATTGCTAGCATCGGCACGCCAGTTCTGCCAGAAAAAGTGATCAACACCGTGACCGTGACCGCAACCTCGGCAGCCAGTGCGCAAATTGTGGTCGTGTCCAACACCGCAACCGCAGCCGTCAAAAAGATGGATGGTGTCTTTACCAACCGCACCGCGCTGGTTGGACGGGTTTACTTTGACAGCAACGACAACTTGCGTTTTGACGCGGGTCAAGAAGAGGTTTTGCGCGGCGCTCGAGTCTACCTTTCGAACGGCAATTATGCGATCACCGATGCTGAGGGACGTTACAGCTTTCCCGACCTCGCGCCAGGTTTGTACGCCATTCGGCTGGACCCCTTGACCGTTCCCTACCTGCCCAAGCCGATTCCAGACGACCAGGGCAGCCCAGGCACACGCTATGCGCGTCTTGTCGGCGGACTCGAGGTCAAAGACTTTCCTTTGTACCCTGCCCTTGCCGCCGCCGTGAAATCACGAACCACCACGTTGCGGCGCGGTGATATTGTGCTCGAGAAAAACTTGCAACAGGGCGGCGCGGGATACGTGGTCAACCTTAAATTGACCATCAATCATACCGTTGAAAGCGTGCTGTTGACCGACCCCTTGCCAATCGGTGCAACCCGAGGTGTGGTCACAGTGACCAGCCCAGACGGTGTTCAATACACCGCCATTCTGGACGCCGACGGCATCATGGAGCTTGGTAAACTCGAGCCTGGGATGTACATCATTACTTACGTGTTGTTCAGCGACCTTGCCCCAGAATTTGCCCTGACCGACCCTGACATCGAATGGCAAGAGGTTGAACTGTGAAACCGCTCCGTTCCTCGAGCCTTGTGGTGACACTGGTTATCTTGATGCTCGGTGCGGTTTCGACTTTTGCCCAGACCACGCCCGCCCTGCCGCTGGTGACGGTTGGCTCGAGTCAAAATTGGGATATTCTTGCCGATACCTTCCGCATTACCGTGCCGCCCACTGCGGCGGGCAAACCTGTGGATTTACGGATGTACAGCCCCAGCCTCAATTCCAATGATTACCGTCCTGGCAACGTGCGCAGCGCCAGTTATTACGGCGACGAACTTTATTCTGGCACTGTCTTCAGCACCAAAGTCAGGTTGCGTGCCTTGGGCAGCAAAACCAATATTTTTGAACGCATTTACGGTCTCTCGAGCAGCCATGATTTAGAGCGGGTCTTTAACAACCCACTTGCGCCAGGGGTTTATAACCTCAGCGTCTCCAGCACGGGCAACGGCAAAAGCAGTTATGCCCTGGCAGCCGCGCAAAACATTGGGGTAGAAGCCGATCAGTTCACGGTCAACGCCCACGGCACACCCGACCAGGAAATGCTGGCGGTTTACCTGCCCATCTCGAGCAACGACGTCGGTAAAACCTTGCAAATTTTCAATTACGACGGCGACACCAGCCGCGAACTCGAGTTAACTTTATTGCTGCCCAACCAACAACGCCGCATTTTGAACACCTCGAGCGGACGCAACTGGGCGCGAAACGATTTTGTAATTTCAAGCGGCTTCAAAGGGCAGTTGACTTTGCTGGCTCGGATTCCGGTCACGGCGCGGCAATTCTCGAACGCCTTTCGGTTGCGTTTTGTCATGAACGGTAAACCGTTTTTTGTGCCGCTCGTGCCGTTCAAAACGCCAAACAAGACCAAAATCATCGAACCGATTACCGTCAGCGTGATCGACCCAAGCGGCAAAGCCATTGCGGGTGCGTCGTACAAAATCACCTCCGACAAAGACGGCGCTCGTTTTGCCAGTCCCGTTTTACCCGCAGGTTATATCCCCGTCAAAGCCGTCATCAATTCGGGCGAAGCCAAAATCATCTCGAGCACCAGCATCAAAGTTGGGGCTAAAGGCGCAAACCTTAAATTTATTGCCCAAAAGCTCGAGGGTGGGCTTGCCGTCGAAACCGTGGCTCGAGTCGGCAATGAATTGATCCCGTTACCAGGGATTGGCGTCATTGTGGGCGGTCAAACGTTGACCACACCAGGCATTCTGGCGCTCAAACCAGGCTTGTACACTGTTGTTCCGCCCAGTCTGCCAGATGCCAGTGTGCAATCCGTGCAAACCATCGTGGTGGGAGGCAAGCAAAGCAAAGTCGTCATCGAATACAACGTGACCGCCCACCTCAGTTTGCAAGCCAGCCGCAATAATCTAGGATTGAACGAGAGCACCACCCTGACCGCCATCGCCTCGACCAAATTCCCCTACCCGATTCCGGTCACCTTAAAACTAAAGCTCCCAGACTTCCTCGAGACGCAAACCCCAAACGATGTCAGCGTTGAGATCAGTGCCAAACAACCTGCCATTATTGTCATGCCCGCCAGCGCCATTTTGTTGGGGCAAGCCGATGCCGTGGCAAACCTCGAGCCATTTGGTTTAAGCGCCAAAACCCCAATTGTCGTGACCACACCCGCCACGCTCGAGTTTGTGAAAACCGCCAGCCAAAATACAGCCGAGGCTGGCGACAAAATTAGTTTCAAGCTCGAGGTGAGGAACACGGGTGGAACAACTGCCGAAAATATTGTTCTGACCGATGTTCTGCCCCAAGGTTTTGACGGTACGGATTTAAAGCAAACCTTTAATTTGCAAGCCAAGCAAAGCAGGGTCTTTACAGTGAGTACCAATATTGCCAAAAACGCAAAAGGCAAACTCGAGAATGTCGCAGTTGTGGTTTGGAGTGGTCAAACGTTGACGGCTCGAGCTTCGGTGGTGGTCAAAGAGAAATTGACGCCGAATACTCCGCCAGCGCCGAATCCGAACCCAAATCCCGTTCCAAATCCAGAACCGACACCGAATCTGACACCAACACCCGTTCCAAATCCAACACCGAATCCAACACCGAATCCAACCCCTAGTCCAAACCCAGAACCCACACCAAATCCGAATCCAGCCCCTAATCCCGTTCCAATCCCGGGTCCGACTCCCGTTCCGAATCCAACACCAATACCAGTCCCGAATCCCGTTCCAACCCCACAGCCAATACCAACCCCCGTTCCAACCCCAATCCCGAATCCAGAACCAGTTCCAACTCCCATTCCAGTCCCGAATCCGACCCCAACACCAAACCCTGAACCAACACCACTCACAAACCCAGACCCCACCCCTCGAGCCTCCGATAACGACCTGAGCATCACCAAAACCGACGGGGCTGAGGCTGCCACGCCAGGTTCGGAACTGACCTACACGATTGTCGTCAGCAACCTTGGATCGGTGGCTGTTCAGGGTGCTCGAGTGACCGACAAAATGCCAAAAGAATTCTTGGACGTGCGCTGGACTTGTGAAGCCAACCCAAACTCGATCTGCCCAAACCCTGAGGGCACTGGCAATTTGGATGCTTTGGTAAACCTCGAGTCAGGCTCGAGCATCACCTTCACGATCACGGGATTGCTACCCAGTGATGCCACTGGAACTGTTTCTAACACTGCCACCGTGAATGCACCCGTCACCGTGACCGACCCAGATTTAAGCAACAATACCGCCACCGATATTGACGAAATCACACCGCTTTCAGATTTGCTGGTTTCAAAAACCGTCGATGCCAGCCAAGCCACGGTAGGTGATCCTGTAACTTACACGATTCGTGTGCGTAACCTTGGACCGAGCGATGCTGCCGAAACTGTTCTTCAAGACCAACTGCCAGCAGGCTTGAACTTACTCGAGAGTAGCACCGAGCAGGGCAGTTGCGACCTGACGGGTAAGATTCTGGCTTGCAATTTAGGCACGTTAAAAGTTGGGCAAGATGTCACCATTACCCTGGTGGCAAACGCCGACCAAATTGGCACGATTGTCAACACCGCCACCGCCATCAGTCAGGCAATTGACCCAGACCCCAGCAACTCGAGTTCAAGCGTCAGCATTCAAACCCTGGCTCGACCACCCGCACCAGCACGCTTGACCATCACCAGAAGCCAGATTGAACCTAATATATTACTGCCTGGTGAGGTCGTGACCATCAAATTGACGGTCAAAAATGTGGGCGGCACTGGCACCACATTCAGCCTCGGCGATTCGCAAACAGAGCTTCTAACCCCCCTGGGTCGCACCCGATTTGCGGGCAACATCGAACCGAACGAAACCCAAGAATTTAGTTACCAGGCTCGAGTGACGGCGGGAAATGACGGCGAGGCAACCTTAAAAGCGATCCTTGAAGCCCCTGGTTTAACCTCGTTAAGCGCCAGCACCGATTTTAAACGGGTCAACGCCAGCGTGGTCAAAACCGCTCCAAAAATCAATTTCAAACCCGCGCAAATTATTCCGTTCACCATTGTCATCACCAACCCCGTCAACCGCCCGATCAGCTTGCAATTGACTGGCGAGGGAAATGGTTTGACCTTCGAGCAAACTGAAAACCAAAGCATTGACCTTGCGCCGCTCGAGGTTAAAAAAATGGTGGTGAACACTCGAGCCGCCAGTGCCGGAACATATGAAAACCTTGTCAACCTGAGCCTGAACGATACCTTGGTTGCCATACCAGCCAGCGCCAGCGCCACCGTGGTTGACCTGCCCGCCCGAACCCGTCAAAGTGAAGTGCGCGTGGTTGTGCGGGTCGAACAAATTCCTGCCAACGGTCAGATTATTATTTCAGACCGAATTCCAGACGGTGCAACCTATGTCTCAGGCTCGAGTGCGGTCAATGGTCAATTGCTGCCCGACCCGTTACAATCAGAAGATCGCTTGTTCTGGGTGATACCGGCGGGGGTCAGCAATCCCTACGTTTTGACCTATAAACTCGACCACACCGACGTTCTGGTGATGCCAGAGGAACGCATCGGTGTGATTCTCAATTTGATTGCCCCAAATGGCACGGTCTCCGAAACCCGTTTGCTGCAAGGACCCCCCGCCATCCTCGAGGCTTTTGAAAAAGCGGTTGCCCAACAAACCTTGCGCGGTTTGCGCGACCGGGTTGGGGCGATTATCGTTCGTCCGATTCAGGACAAGCACTTTACCGACCGCGACCAAACCAGCGTCTTGGCGGACGTGCCACTGCGAGCCGAAAACATTCAACTGAAAGTCAATGGTGTCATTATTGCCGACAGCCAAGTGGGCAGCCGTACCTTCGATGAGGGCACAAATCGCACGACCCTCGAGTACGTCGCGGTGCAACTGAGACCAGGCATCAACACGCTCGAGTTGAGCGCCACCGACAATGGTGAAACCTTTACCGACACGGTCACAGTGACCTTGGCGGGTGCGGTCGGACGCATCGAAATAACCCAAGTGCGCCCGATCACCAACGATTCCAACGACACCGCCGAGTTGCAAATCAAAGTCATCGATGAATTTGGCAACGTGCCCTCAGACGGTTTTGTGACGCTCGAGATTTCACCAGAACCCAGCCAGCCCGACGCCAACCCGCTCGAGCCAGGCTATCAAATCAAATACGTGGCGGGGCTTGCACGGGTCAAACTCTCGAGCGTTGGCACGCGCAATATTGTTCGTGCCACTGCACGCATTGGCGAGGTTCGTGCCCAAGCCGAATTTCAAGTGGTCGCCAGTACGCGCCCGTTAATTGTGGTCGGCGCGACGGGTATTCAAGTTAGCCTGAGCGATGCTTTCTCTGTGGCGGGAAGTTTGCAATTGTTCGCCAGGGGACCCGTGTTTGACGATTATCAATTCACCATCGGGGTCAACGCCCAAGCCGAATACGCCAACAATGACTTCAATCTGGGCGGCAGCCTGCTGCCTACCCCAACCCCTCTCGAGCGCTTCCCGCTTTTGGGTGATGCCGCCACCCGAGGCAGTGAAGTCTCGAGCAGCAGCGGGTTTTACTTTAAACTCGAGCGCGGACCGAGTTATTTGCTGTACGGTCAGTTTGGCGCCGGATTTGGCGGTTTGCTGAGCAGTTACAACCCGACCTACAACGGCTTGCAAACCCTGGTGCGCGGCGAAGGCTACCGCGTTACAGGCTTTGTCGCGTTTCAACCCAGCAGTAATTTGAATGCCGAATTCCGAGGCGACGGCACAGAAATTTACCGTCTTTCCAACGCGCCGATCACCCCAGGTACGGAACGTATCCGAATTGTGGTGCGCGACAAAGACAATCCAAATTTGATTGTTCTGGAATGCCCAGCGACCTACACCGACAACAGTTTCTCGAGCCAAACTGGTCAAGAAGGCTGCACCTTGGAGCGACTGCGCGATTACGTGATCGATTACGAGACGGGCATTGTCCAACTCAAAAAACCGCTTTTGGCAAACGACCTCGCCAGCGGCAACCCAATGTACCTGGTGATCGATTATGCCTCCGCCGCCAGCAGCGTGCCGCTCGAGTTTAGGGCAGGCGTGCAAGGACAACTCGAGGGTCAACTGGGCAACGGCACGTACACGATCTCAACCACAGCACTTCAGTACAGTGCCGCCAAACCGTTGATGCTGTCCGTCGGGGCGGGTTACAACAGTAAAGACTTCAAAATCAATGCCGAACTTGGTTTCTCGAGCACTTTTGCTTTTGCAGCGCAAACCAGTTACACCAGTGGCATTTTTGAACTGAGCGCCCGCTATCAAGACGTGGCAGTTGGTTACACTGGCGTCAACAACACGACTCCAGCCCGTGACATCAACGTCACTGCCAGCCTCAAACCATCTGGCAGCCTTATTTTCTCGGCTCGGGTGTCCTTAAACCAGAATTATGATGCGACCAACAGTTCACGCTCGAGCCTCGGTTTGGAAGCCAAAAATGACTTTGGTATTCTGACCGCCACGCTTGGCTTGCTTGGGAATTTCTCGAGCGGCGGCACGACCAACACCAGCGATGTGTACTTGACTGGCGGCGTGCTTGTGCCGCTTGGGGCATTCAAATTCGGACTCGAGCAACGCGTACCGATTACCATTGGCACACTGTTTCAAACCCGTTTCAGCGCCGAATACGCCCTAAGTTCCAACATCAGTTTGGTCTTCCAAGACACCCTGACCGACTGGCAGAACAATGAGGGCAGCCTCGGTTTGCGCGGCACGTTCGGCAACACCAACCTGACCCTGGGTTACGAGCTGCCCTCCAACGCTGGCGATGCCGGACGCGCTCGAGCGGGCATCGACACGATTATCCCGATCAACCCGAACCTCAGCGCCCAACTTGGGGCGCAACTCTCGAGCCGCATCGGGTTTGAACCCGAAGGCAGCATCAGTGCGGGTCTTTTGTACAGCTACCAGAACACCCGAGCCAATTTGCGCAGCCAACTCTCACTCTCGAGCAAAGGCTTAAAGCAATTTTACGGACTGGGAATCATCTTTCAACCCGATCCAAACCTGATTCTCTCGCCCAACCTCGAGTACACCGACGGCAGTGACGGCAGCGGTTTTAAGTTCTCGATGGCTGGCGCGTACCGCGCCTACCGTTGGAATGTCCTGACCAACCACACGTTTAAGAACGGAATTTTCAGCAGCAACGGCGAAGCACTTTTCGGCGAAATCCTCGCCACCTACCAATTCGACGAATACTTCACGGTACGCGGTGGGCTGGCATACCAACTCTCCTCGAGCGTCTTCACGGGTCAGATTTACCTCGGCGCGACCTACTTTTTCAGTGACGTTCTGGGCGCGGGTTTTAGCGCTGGCTACATGTTCCAAAGCACCAACACCTCGAGTTTCTCGTTCGGCATTGAAGGCAGTTTGCGCGTCGTGCAAGATTTGTTGTTGACCGTTGGGTTTAATTTCTGGGGCTTTGATAGCCTTGGTACGTTTAATGCTCGACCTGGGGTTTACTTCAGGCTTGATTTCAAATTCGATGAACGTCTGTTCCAACCGCATCCTTAAACTCGAGTTTGCAACGCCTGCCAAACCTTCAAAGCCTGCGCATGACCCGCCACATCATGCACCCGCAACACATCTGCCCCTCGAGCATAGGCGAACAAATGCGCGGCAATGCTGGCGGCATCACGCTCGAGAGGGTTTTGAATACCAGCGATTTTGCCCAGCGTACTTTTGCGACTCGCGCCGATTAACACTGGAAATCCAAGAGATTTAAGTTCTGGAATTCCACGCAGCAGCTCGAGGTTTTGATCTAAACTTTTGCCAAAACCAAAACCTGGATCGAGCATCACACTCGGCACGCCGTCTTTCAGCGCCAGTTTTGCAGCAACTTCAAGTTCGTCTCGCACCTCGAGCACCACATTTTCAAACGGTTGATGTTCTATGGAAAATTGTAATTCCTCGAGTTTCCCCCGCAAGTGCATGATGACGGCTGGCACACCAAACTCTGCACAGACGGCTCGCATCTCAGGATCGATCAAACCCGTCACATCGTTGACAAAATCCGCCCCAGCTTCCAGCGCGGCTCGAGCCACATTGGCTTTTCGGGTATCAATCGAAATCAGCACCTCGAGTTTCTCAAGTTTTAAAGCCCGAATGATTGGAATCACCCGCTCGAGTTCCGCGTCTTCGCTGACGCTTTCCGCGCCAGGGCGGGTGCTTTCGCCGCCAATATCAATGATGCTCGCGCCGTCTCGAGTCATGTTTTTGGCTTGAATCAAAGCTGTCTCGAGCGCATCAAACCGTCCACCGTCCGAGAACGAATCGGGCGTGACATTCAAAATACCCATCAACGCCCCAGCCTCGAGCGTGACAGTTCGGGATTTCCAACGTAATTTCATTAGCGCATTGTACGGGGCGAAGCGTTTATAATCATTCATGCAGCAATCCATTCCCACCACTCGAGCGCCCATCTCGAGGTACTTGACCCTTTGTGCGTACTGGTTTGGTTTTAGTTTTCACTGGTTTTTCTTGCTGCCAATCCTCATGCCCGCCGATGTCGAAAGGCTGGTTGGCAGCGCCAACAAAGGCACGTACTTGGGCATTCTGCAAGGTTTCCCAGCATTGATTCCGTTGTTGTTGCCGCCATTTTTGGGAATGCTTTCAGACCGCCTCGGCAAACGCATGAGTTTTCTGGCGGGCGGCACGGTGCTTAACGTATTTGGTTTGCTGGTCATGATGTTTTCCTCCAGTTACATCATGTATTTTGCGGGATACTTGCTGGTGCAACTCGGCAATGCGATTGCAGCAAGTCCGTACACCGCCCTGATTCCCGATGTCGTCCCCGTGGGTGAACGCGGTCGCGCCAGTGGCGTGATGGGATTCTTTCAACTGTTCAGCCAAATCGCGGGTGGCGTTGTGGCGTTTACCTTGGGCGGTTCTCGAGATGGGCAGTACATCGCCATTATTGTTGTTTTGAGCATCAGCGCGGCAATCACGTACTTTACGACCCGCGAACCCGCCAAAAAACCGCAGCTCGAGGAAAAAATGAATTTGATGGCGTTTTTTCAACCCGAGTACCGCGATTTTCGCTGGGTGTTCTTGACTCGAGCCTTCACCGAAACGGGCAAGTACGCCGTTCAACCGTTCCTGGCGTACTTCCTCGCCGATGTCATCGGGGTTTTTAAGATTGGGTCGCTCGAGATTAAAGGCGCGGGTTTGGCACTCACCTTGCTGCTGGTGATGCTGTCAGTGACGGCGGCAGTGACGGCGGTGGTCAGTGGTGGACTCTCTGATCGCATTGGTAAAAAACCTGTGGTCATGTTCGCAGGCTTTTTTATGGCAGCCTCCGCACTCGGTTTTGCGCTGGTCAAAACCTACCCACTCGCTATTCTTATGGGCTTGCTGTTCGGGTTGGGTTACGGCGCGTTTGTCAGCGTGGACTGGGCGCTCGGCACAAGCGTTCTGCCCGACGAGCGCCGTCACGCCAGGGACATGGGCGTTTGGCATATCGCCATGGTTTTTCCGCAACTTTTTGAAGGTTTGTTTGGACAAATTCTAGACTCGAGCAACAAAGCCAGCCACAACAGCGGTTATCTGATTTTATTCTTGATTGCCGTGACGTTTTTCGTGCTGGGCAGTGTGTTCGTCTCGAGGGTCAGGAATGTGAAATAGTGAGTATTAACTCCAACCTAATCGAAACTAGCGTTTCAGACACTAAAAAGTCACCCCCTGCCGTTAGGCTTGTCATACCCCAATTTTTGAGGAAGTAAACTCAACGCATGAATAACGACCTGCACGCACTAAACCCTCAAGATTGGGCTGCCTTACACTTCGGACAAACCAAACTCAACAACTCATGCCGTCGTACTCGCGCTCAAACC
>JANLWR010000026.1:0-1865 GCA_031364625.1 Deinococcales bacterium
CTTTTGTCTACTGGTTGGCAAATTGGGCGTTCGGGCGGACATTAAACAACGAAGAACAACTGTTGTAAAGCTAAACTCGAGCTTCAAAACCCAGAATTCACGACATTGTTACACTCCAAGCTCGGGTAAAATCAGCTCATGCTTGGCAATCTCGAGCCAGAATAAAGGTTTTTAACCATGAATCAACGCGATAACGAAAAAATCCGTTTCTCGAGCAACCCGATCATTCGGGTGACGTTGTTCATGAGTTTGATATTGTTGGTGTTCTTGGGGCGTTTGTACTACTTGCAAGTGGTCAGGCATTACGAATTTGTGACTTCCAGCGAGAACAACACCACCGATTTGACTGTTATTCGGGCTGTACGGGGCGATATTCATGCGGCGGACGGTTCGGTCATGGCAACCAACCGCAAAGCGATAGAACTTGTTTATCACGGTGGCGAGGTTAAATTTTTAGACCGCATTGCGCGACTGGCAAAAATTCAATTGCCGCTTCCAACGGTGACCAACAAATTTGAGCCTGCCATTTTGACCAAAGATGTACCTCAGGACAGTATTTTTCCGCTTCAAGAATGGCTTGCGGGTCAAGAAAAGGTGATCGAGGTTCGTCAACGGGTCGAACGGGTCTATCTGGGGGGCATGGCAGGAAATTTGCTTGGTTACATGTCTCAAGCCAGCGCCAAAGATGTCGAGGCTGGCGCGGCATTGACCGATATTTTACCCAAAGCCGGTCTCGAGTTTGGACTGAACGACATTTTGCGTGGTCAAGACGGTTTAAAAAATGTTGAGGTTGATGCCGCGCGTCGGGTGGTTTCAGAGCGCATCGTTCAAGAAGCGATCAGGGGTAAGACGGTCACGTTGAGCATCATTCCCAAATTGCAACGCGCCGCCGAACAAGCCATCGTCGAAGCCAAAGAAACCATTAACCGCCTGAACAAAAGGAATGGTGTACCTTTGGTCGAATCTGCCAGGGGGGCGATTGTCGCTTTAAATCCAAAGACAGGGCAGGTTCTGGCGTTCGCGGTTGGACCCAAATACGATCCCAACTGGTTTTCGGTCAAACCCACCGCCAAAGAGGGCGTCAAAGCCCAACTAGACACCAAGTACCAACCCATGTTTAACCGCATGGTCAATGTCTGGTATCCGGGTTCGACCTTTAAACTGATTACCGCCAGCATGTTGCTCGAGAATGGTTTTGGAAACCGCAGCTATCAGTGCTTTTCACACTGGTTTTATGGTGGGCGTTTTTGGAAGAATTGGAATCGGGTTCGCAACATGGGTGTCATGGACGCTCGAGCGGCAATCGCCAATTCGTGTAACACTTGGTACTACCAATCGGCGGTCAGTTACGGACCAGAACGTTTTGTCAATGACATCGCTGCTCGAGCTAAAGATTTCGGCTTTGGACAGTCGAGCGGCATCGAGCTTCTCGGTGAAAAATTCGATGATGTTCCCACAGTCGCAACCGAGCAAGCCGATAAAGTCTGGAATAAAGGCGTGGCACTGAATTACGCAATTGGTCAAGTGGTGCGGGCAAATCCTTTGCAGATTGCACGAATGCTGGCAACCATTGTCAACAATGGCAAGCGTCCAGAGTTGACGGTCATCAAAGCCATCGACAACAAACTTGTGCCACCAAAGCCCATGACCCAAATTTCGGGCAAATACTGGTCGATGCTCAAAGAAGGAATGCTGATGACGACCCGCACTGGCACTGCCAAAGAAGTTTTGGGAGCAAATGTCTTTCCGATTGTGACGGCTGGTAAAACTGGAACGGCACAGACTCCTCAAGGTGCTCATCGAGATCATGCCTGGTACATGGGTTATGGTCCTTTCGACAACCCAAACTTGGTCGTGGTCGCCTT
>JANLWR010000068.1:0-6456 GCA_031364625.1 Deinococcales bacterium
GGTATGCTGGTCAACCTGGCAGGTCAGACCCTGGCACGCGTCCATTACGAGCTTGCTTACCCAACCCCGAGCGAAGCCATTCCGCTGATGCTCGACATCATCAAACAACTTTGCAAGCAAAGCAAGCTCAAAACCAAAGACCTGTGGGGCATTGGGGTGTCCACCCCAGGACCAATCGAGGACTCGAGCGGCAAACTGGTTTCGCCGCCAGATTTTCCTGGTTGGGACGGGATTTCACTGATTGAAAAACTGGGTCTGCCGACAGGTTGTCCTGTCTTTGTCGAAAAAGATGCCAACGCCGCCGCGATCGGCGAACGTTGGTACGGGGCAGGACGCTCATATCAACATTTTATTTACGTCTACTTGGGCATTGGCATTGGGGGCGGAATTATTTTGGACGGACACCCCTACCGAGGTTCGATGGGACACGCCGCCGAACTGGGCAGTGTGATTCAAAAACTGATTAACCTGGCAGATGGAAGAGACTTGCTCGAGGAACCACCAACCAACGGTGTGAATCTTTCGTACCTGTACAAATCACTTGCCGAAGAAAAAATCAAGATCAAAGAACCCCAAGACCTCGAGAAACTCTTTGACAAAAAACATCCAAAAGTGCTCGAATGGCTCGAGAAAACCGTTCGGTTTTTGATTCCGACGGTGCTGATTTTTGAAGACATCTTCGATCCTCAAGCCATCATTTTTGGCGGGCGTTTGCCCGTACCACTGCTTGACTATCTGCTCGAGAAGCTTCAAGCCAATTTACCAGCCCGTCTGATTCGCGGCGTTCCGCGACAATGCCGTTTCGAGCATTCGCAAATTGTTTGGGACGCCGCCTGTCTCGGGGCTGCCAGCCTGCCGTTCTTCGAGGCGATTGCGCCCACCCACAACACACTGCTTAAACGGGTCGATGTTTAAGGCAAAGACCTGAAACAACGTGTCAGTTTACAGGCGTTTTCAAGGAGGTGATGCCACAAATTTTGAGTCAACATTGGGTTATTCCAGTCGCCGCCAGACTTTGTTCTCGCGCCACATTTGACATCAACTTGTAAAACGAAGTCACCTCGAGAAAGCTTTTCAGAGGAGGGTCGAATGCACAAGCTCAGGGTATTTGCCAGCGTTGCCGCAATTGGCTGTATTGCTTTGGCTTCAACAGCCTTATTTGCCAGGGCGCAAACCGAAAAAACCGAAGTCACCTTTTGGACCTCGCACTCAGAACCTGATCTGACATCACTGAAGCACATTGTAGACAACTTCAACAGCAGCAGCAGCACCATCAGCGTCAAGCTCGTCAAAATAACTGGTACTGAAACCGACACCGCAAAACTGACCACGGCGGTGGCGGGCGGGACTGGACCCGACGTTTACATGCTTGACCGTTTCATTGTCGCCGAACGAGCCGCCGCAGGTTTCTTGCAAGAACTGGACGAATTCACCGGCAAAGACATGGTTAAGCCAGCCAATGAGCACCTGCCATTTGCCTGGGCAGAAACCCAATTTAAGGGCAAAACCTACGCCCTGCCGTTCGATACCGACACTCGGGTGCTCTACTACCGCAAAGACATTCTCAAGCAAGCCGGGGTCAACCCAGACCAACTCGACCCTTCCAAGGGTGTACCTTCGATCAAGTTAATCTCGAGCATCTCGGCGAAGCTCAACACCAAAGACAGCCAGGGCAATTACACCCGCATCGGTTTTGTGCCGTGGCCCAATCAGGGTTGGCACTACACTTGGGGCTTTGCCTTCAACGGTAGTTTCTATGATGCCGCCAGTTGCAAAGTCACACCAACCGACAAAGGTGTCGTGGCAGGATTTCAATACCTCTACGATTACGCCAAAGCCCTCGACCCCAAGAAGGTCGCGGCGTTTGTCAGCACGTACTACCCACCCAACTATCCACCAGCCCAAGACCCATTTATCACTGGTCGTCAACCAATGGTGATTACAGGCGACTGGATGATTGCCAACATGACAAAGTACGCGCCCAAAGCCGATTGGGGCGTGACCTATATTCCAACCGCCGACGGTCACAAAACAAGTTGGGCTGGCGGTTGGTCAATGGTGACCCCCAAAGGCGCCAAGCACCCCGCCGAAGCGTACGAATTCATGAAATACATCACCGGACCCGAAGGACAGTCGGTGTACGTCAAAGAAACCGCACACTTACCAACCGTCAAATCACTGCTGACCAACAACAGCTTGTTTGAAAAACGCCACCTGTTTTTCAAAGACCTGCTGACCTCGGCAAAGTCGCGCCCTGCGATTCCTGTCGGAGCGTTGTACTGGGATCAATTGACCAGCGCCATGAACAAAGTCACGCTCAACCAAGCCACACCACTCGATGCCCTAAGCCAAGTGGCAACTCGAGTCAACCAACAACTGCAAAAATTCTGCAAATAAGTTTTTGCTCGAGGAGGGAATAAACTTGCGGGGAACAGTCACGCTTTTCCGACTGTTCCCCCGACCAACAGGAGTGGCAACAGCACGGAATAAACGGGGTTAACGGAGTTACACCGCTTTGCTTCGCAATGGAGTGTTCCCGTTTATTCCGTAATCATTCCCTCCTCGAGTTCCCAAAAGGACATTTCATGACAAAAAAAGAGTGGAACAACGTCTTTTTGGGCTTGTTGTTCATCAGCCCTTGGATTGTTGGATTTCTGGTGTTTTTGGTCTACCCGATTGTTTCGTCTGCCTACATGAGCCTGACCGAATTTTCTGGTTTTGGTGACATGACTTTTATTGGTACCAATAATTACCAGCAAATGTTTAACGATTCCCTGTTCTGGACTTCGCTTTACAACACGCTCTATTACACCATTTTGGCAGTTCCTGTGGGCGCAATCATCGCGATTGTTCTGGCGCTTGCCATGAATCAAAAATTGGTCGAAATCCCAATTTACCGGGCTGCGCTTTACCTGCCTTCGGTGCTGCCCGTGTACGCGGTTTCGTTTATCTTTATTTGGTTGCTCAATCCACGTTACGGTCTGGTGAACTTGGCAATGTCTGCGGTGGGTTTACCGAGCATCAACTGGTTTGGCGACCCAGCCTGGGCAAAATTGGCGATAGTCATGCTGGCGCAGTTGGGCGCGGGGCAATACGCCCTGATCTTTCTGGCGGGTTTGCGCGGCATTCCGCAAACCCTCTACGATGCAGCCGAGATTGATGGCGCGAGCAGCCTGCGAAAATTTTGGCACATCACCTTGCCGCTCTTGACCCCGGTCATTTTGTACGATGTGATCGTTGGGCTTGGGCTTGGGCTTCAAGTCTTCGAGCAAGCCTATATCACCACCAACGGCGGACCGGTGGACTCGACCTTGTTTTACGTCTTTTATCTTTACAACAATGCTTTTCGTTACGGTCAAATGGGCTATGCCGCCGCAATGTCATGGTTTTTATTTGTCATCAGTTTGCTGCTGGCATTGCTGGTGTTCTGGTCTTCAAAACGTTGGGTCAATTACGAGGTCGTGGCATGAAAAACCCTGCCAGCATCCAAATGCCAGTCGGTCAAACAAAGACGGCAGCAGCACGATCCAAACGACTTTTTCGCAGCCAAATGACCTCGAGGGTGATTTTGATTATTGGGTCTTTGCTGTTTATCACCCCACTTTTTTGGATGGTTTCAACCGCCTTAAAAGAAGCCGAGGAACTGGGCGTGTTTCCACCAACCTTGATTCCACTTCATTGGCGCTTTGATAATTTTAGCCAAGCCATTCAGACTTTCCCATTTTTGCGTTACGCCTGGAACACGTTTGTCATCACGGTTTTTAGCACCATTGGCGCGGTGGTTTCCAATTTGTTTATCGCTTATGGTTTCTCGAGAATCCAGTGGCGTGGTCGGGACGTGATTTTTGGCATTGTGGTCGCCACAATTTTTGTACCGTTTCCGGTCACCTTAATTCCGTTGTTTATTATTTTTGCCAAACTGCACTGGATCAATACTTTTTTACCATTGATCGTGCCGAGCTTTTTTGGCAATGCGTTTTACATTTTCTTACTTCGTCAATTTTTGCTGCAAATCCCGCTCGAGATTTCCGAAGCCGCTCGAATTGATGGCGCGAACGAAATGCAAATTCTGCGTTATCTGATTTTGCCACTGGCACGCCCAGCGCTGGCGGTGGTCGCCATTTTTGCCGCGATAGCCGCCTGGAATAATTTTTTGGGACCACTGATTTATTTGCAAGACGAAAGCCAGTACACGCTCTCGATAGGTTTGCAAATGTTCCGCTCCGAACATGACGTGCAATTTAATTTGCTGATGGCAGCTTCGACTTTGGTGGTTTTACCGGTGATCGTGATTTTTCTGGCGTTTCAAAAAGCTTTTATTGAAAACATTACGATTGGTAGCATTCGTTAAAACTCGGGTTTTCGTCGCCCAAAACGACTAGACTTTGAACATGGCTTTTGAAGAAATTTACCGCGAAATTGTCCTCGAGCATTCCCGCAAACCGCGCAACAAAGGTCTGCTCGAGAATGCAACCCTGAAGCAAAAAGGGGTCAATGCCTCCTGCGGTGACGAGATCGAATTGCAGTTGTTACTTGATGGCGATGTGATTCGTCAAGCCAAATTTACGGGCGTTGGGTGTGCCATCTCGCAAGCCAGCGCCTCATTGATGACCCTGGCGCTCGAGGGGCGAAAGGTTTCGGAGGCGCTCGAGTTGGCGCACGATTTTAGC
Organism: Deinococcales bacterium; assembly: GCA_031364625.1. Taxonomy (GTDB): domain Bacteria; phylum Deinococcota; class Deinococci; order Deinococcales; family JAAFIG01; genus JANXTZ01. The sequence continues at coordinate 4,671 of JANLWR010000068.1, forward strand.
GCCATGATTCACGGCGAAGTACCCAAAGAAACGCTCGGTGATCTGGCAGCCTTTCAAGGCGTCTCCAAATTGCACGCTCGGGTAAAATGCGCCACCTTGCCCTGGCAAACCCTAGAGGTGGCTCTGAAGCGCTCAGGCGAAGAAGTTGCGGCAGCGCTCGAGTGAGGCAATCAAAACGTTCACATCTTGGGTGGTGTTGTAAATTCCAAACGAGGCTCGAGCCGTGGATTGCAGCCCGAGCGCCCGCATGGCGGGTTGGGCGCAGTGATGACCCGCCCGAACGCAGACACCGTCCTCGTCGAGGAAACTGGCAACATCGTGCGGATGAACGCCAACGACATTGAACGCAATCACCCCCGCACGGTCTTCACCGCGAGAGCCGTACGTGATTACACCCTCGAGTTGGTCAAAACGCTCGAGGGCGTACTCGGTCAGAGCCTGTTCGTGCGCTTGAACATGCTCGAGTCCAAGGTTTAACAGGTAATCGACAGCCGCAGCCAAACCTATCGCCTCGGCAATCGCGGGCGTGCCAGCCTCAAACTTGTTGGGCGGCTCGGCATAACTCGAGCGATCTGCGAAAACTTCCAGAATCATTTCGCCACCACCCAAAAACGGTGGCATGACTTTCAGTAGCTCGAGCCGCCCCCACAAGACCCCAATGCCCGTTGGTCCAAGCATCTTATGCCCAGAGAACGCGTAAAAATCTGCGCCCAGTTCTTGGACGTTAACGTTTGTATGCGGCGCACCCTGAGCGCCGTCGATCAGGCAGAGTGCTCCCGCCTGGTGCGCCATTTGAATGATTTGTTTGATCGGATGAATGGTGCCAAGCGCGTTTGAAATATGCGCCACCGCGACCATCTTGACGCGCCCAGATTTCAGGAGTTCAGCGTAATGCCCCAAATCGAGCCGACCTTCGCGGGTAATTCGCACGGCTTTGACATTCGCGCCGCGCATGTTCGCCACCAAATGCCAAGGCACAAGGTTGGAATGATGCTCGAGTTCGGTGACAATGATTTCATCGCCCGCTTGCAAATTCGCCAAACCCCACGAGTACGCCACGAGGTTAATCGCCTCGGTGGTGTTGCGCGTGAAAATCACCTCCTCGAGATTTGGCGCACGAATAAAACGCTGAATCGTTTTTCGGGCAGTCTCGTACAAATCTGTGGCTTCGCTCGAGAGCGTGTACACCCCACGGTGAACATTCGCGCCGTTGTTGCGGTAATAATCGTTCATCGCCTCGATCATGACTCGCGGTTTTAAGCTGGTCGCGGTGGAATCCAAGTACACCAGACGCTTGCCATTGATGACCCGCTCGAGCGTCGGAAAGTCGGCTTTTAAGGTTTCAAAATCTCGAGCAACGTCAAAAGTTTGAGTCATGATGCTTCCCATCTTAGTGCTTGATTCTGAACGTTTAACAATTGTGCTGGCACAATCGCAGGGCAACCGCAAAGTCCGAATTTCGTGCGTTTTGTAAGAATTCCCAATTCCTGGAAGGCGCAGCTTCTTGACCCTTACAGCAGCACCTGTCTTGACCATAAACACGCACCTTACGGGCATGGTCGCTAACGGGCTTGGGTCGCAAGCAGCGCCCCCACATAAAAATGCTGTGTGGTAGGGGTGAAGCTTGTCTTCACCCTTGTAATGACAAGGCGTTGAATCATTGTTTGGTGCATTGATTTACGACTTTGCGGTTGCCGATGTCCGTCTCGAGCGACACCTTGTCGCCGTCGATGTTTCAAACAAAACCTCCGAACTCGAGGGGCATCAAGAAAGCTTCGAGCTTGAT
>JANLWR010000085.1:0-1612 GCA_031364625.1 Deinococcales bacterium
CACTGAAATTTGCTCAATCATCTTCCCAGAACCAATAACTGTCTGTTTACGGGTTTACACGAAGTCAAATCCGTTCAACCATCGGTCTACAATCTCGAGTTTAAAATCGGCTGGAATCCTCATTCCCAAAGACCGTGAAGTTTGGCTCGAGCCGATTGATGCCGAGGATTGGTTTGAAGAGGCACAACCCGAATGGTGGCTTAACGTGGCGTTCGAGGCTTCACCAACACTGATTCAAAACTTTTTGTGGTGCGCGTTGGCTCGAGATTTTAGCAGTATTCGCCCAAACCCAGGCTGCCTGGTCTACCTGTTCAACCTGCAATCTGAATTGATGGTTTGGGCTTACGACGACCGAGGCATGGATGTGGTTGGACCAAACAAAGCCGCACTCGAGGAACTGTATACCAAACACTTAAGGTACTTATTGGATTGCGACAGAGCCGTGATGGATGCAACTTTTGCAAAATCAATGAAACTCGAATCATGAACGCCATCATTCGTGCGGCTCGAGTTTCGGACTGGGATCAATTCCACCCTTTCCTCGAGCGTGACCGCCCAGTGGATTCGCTCGAGAGTGCGTTCTTGCGTTTTCAGAACAGGCTCGAGTCTCCCCTACACGGGGTTTTTGTGGCGGTCTTGGATTCTGAAATTGTTGGGATTGCCATGGCGCACGAATGGGATCATTACATCATGAGTGGGCACAAGCAAATCCGATTCTCGAGCTTGTACGTCAAGCCAGAACATCAGAAAAAAGGCATTGGCAAAGCATTGTTCGAGGTGACTCGAGATTGGGCGAAAAGCATTGGCGCGACTTGGTTCGAATGGTACGCAAGCCAAAGCGCTATCGGTTTTTATGAACGTTTGGGTTTTACAGGTAACGCGCAACCCGACCCCGAAAATCCATATTTCGAGCTTGGCTTTTCCCAACCCTAACCGCGTGTATCTCGAGTTTCAGCTTCAATTCAATCTCAGGCGTTAGAATTGAAGGGTTGTGAAGACCTTCGCCGCACTCGAGATTCCCGAATACCGTCGGTTCTGGATTTCGCAATGGTTTAGCCTGATCGGGTCTTGGTTGCAATCCAGCGCTCAAAGTTGGTTGGTGCTGGGTTTGTTCACCGATCGTTCGGCGGCAACGGTTCAACTTGGAATTTTAAATGCAATTCAGTGGTTGCCGTCGTTGGTGCTGTCCCTTTTTGCTGGTGCGGTGCTGGATCGTTTCTCGAGAAAACACGTTTTGATCGTGACACAAATCATTTTGATGCTGATGGCAATCTGCATGGGTTTGGTGGTCTACCTGAAAATTGCTAGCTTCCAGATTGTTGCAATCATCGCGTTCGTATCGGGCTTGGCGAACGTCTTTGACATCATCGCCAGACAATCGTTAATTCCGCAACTTGTACCAAAACATTTAATGTCCAACGCCGTCGCGCTCGGCAGCTTAAGTTTTAACACGGCTCGAGTTTTGGGCGGCACCATATTCGGTTTGCTCGCCCCCATTTTTGGTTTGTACGCGATTTTCTGGTTGAACGCACTTTCTTTTGTTGGCGTCATCATTGCCATCTCGAGCTTGAAATACCGTGCCGCCGAAGATTCTGGGCAGCACCGGATGCTC
>JANLWR010000101.1:0-3481 GCA_031364625.1 Deinococcales bacterium
GACCCGTCAGGTCGTCCCGCTTCACCCACAGCCGCGGCCCGCCGAGATTCGTGAACAACACGAAGATTTCAAGGATTATTACGTGAATGCCATTTATGCCCAAGGGGTGACGTTGCGCTTGCTTGGTTTTCACCGTCAAGCCCGAAAAAAACAACGCGAGATTATTGAAAATCACGCGTTCAGTCCGTGGTATTCCCATGCTCACCGAGAGAATTTAATGGCGTATTTGTTAAACACCAGCGTTCAAAAAAACCTTGCTTTTGAATTGTTGAAAACACATCAGGATTCTTTGGAGGCGTTAGAAAGCAGCGATAAGGTCATTTGGGAATTTACAGCCCAGCGCACCGAAGCTGAAATTTGGTTAAGTCTGGGTCAAGCAAACCGATCTCTCGAGATGCTTCATGATTTGTACGCTCAAATCACCACAACTGTCGGAATGACCAACGTACATCAAGCTTCATTTTTGCGGCTTTATGGAAAAACTTTCTTAAGAACGCATCAGAAATCAGCCGCCTGGGACATGCTCCAAAAAGGCTCGGCATTGGCTGTCTCCGCAGGTTTAACGCATCAACAACACCAGATCGAACAAGATTTACGAAATTTTTGATTGCCCTCGTATACATAAACCTTAAACCATTCAGACACTTACAAGCAAACATTGGCTTGCACGTTATCGGGTACCGGGTACAACTGCGATTTCCCATTCCCAACGCGGTATTTCACCACGGGTTGCAAAAACACAGCCTCGAGTTTGGCGTTCAAACCTTTTTTGCACAACAACTTTTCTTGAAACGATGCGGCGACCACAGCCGCAGAAAAGCCTTTCCCTGGCTCGAGTTTCAAATTCAGGTTACTCGAGTTGGCAAAGTTTGAACCTGCTGGAAGCGCGGCTGTATTGTTGGTTTTTGACCATGCCTCGAGTTTGCTGAACCATTTTGGATCGTATTTTGGATTGAGCAAAATTTGATTGGTGCTGGCAGTTTTGGGGGCGTAAATGAGTTGTTCGATGGTTACGTTTTGGGCGCTGTCGTTGAACATGTTGATGCTCAAAAACAAGCGTTGATTTGGGATTTGTTCCATGACTTCAAAGCTGATTTCGTACTCTTTTTTTGGCTTCAAGTACATGATTCGGTTGGGTCCAACATATATTTTTTGAGTCAGGTTTTTGCTGTCTGTCACAATAATCGAATCAAATTCGGCGTCCATGTTGGGTTCAATTTTGAATTCAAGCTCGAGCAAATCTTTGCCGAAAGCGGTCAAGTACCCCCAGTGTTTTAAGGTCAAATCTGGGACGCGCACGGTTTTGAACTCGAGTTTTTGGCTGCGTTCAAAATAAAGCTGTACAGGGTCGCCCGTTTCAAAACCGTAGAGCAGGTACATGCGCGGCTCGAGGATTGGTTTGTTGAGGCTCGAGCTTGCCAAGGCACTGATTGCGAGTGTCAGGAGCACGCAAGCGAGGCGTTTCATGTTCAGTCGCTCGAGTTGCGACGAATGATGGTGACGCTGGCAAAGGCAACAAAAGTGAACAAGAGGGTTAAAAGGGCAATGCCGTCGAAGTTGAAGCGTTCGACAAAGAAACTGCCTAAGAGCGACCCGCCGATTAAATTTCCACCTGCCAGAAAAATGCTGTACAAGCCGACGACCACGCCTCGGTCTTCGGGAAAATCTTGGGAAATATCGGCGAGGTACGCCAGCGCCACGGGGGTAAAACCTGCCTGGAAGAACGCGCCGATGAGCAGCAGCAAGAACCAACCCCGAGCGTAAAATTGGCTGAATCCCAGGTTGATGTTAAAACCAAACTCGAGTCCCCATTCTGGGTGGTTGAGAATAAACATGCAGATGCTCAGCCACAGGAGTCCAAAACCTGCGTAAAGCATCGGGGTGCTGCGGCGCTCGGTTGAGCGCGAACCGTAGTACAAACCTGCCAAAAACACCACACCAAACGCACCGAGCACCAAACTGATGCCCGCACCCGTTAACGACCCAACCAGGGCTTGACCGGCGACGCTCGAGTTTTTACCGGCGTACAACTGGTTTTGAACGTGAACCAACCATAAACCGATCACGCCGGTGGCGGCAATCCAGGCGGGCATAAAACGCAATAAGCGTTTGCTGGAAAGAACGCGGGTGTAATCGGCAAATTTGCGGCGGTGTTGGATGCGCAAACCCACGTTGGGCAAGAAAAACCAGAAAACCATTGCGCCCAGCAGGTAAATACCTGCCAAAATCGGGTAGCTCGAGGTGTGAAACGCATCCCAGACTCGGGGTCCGAGCACCGTGCCGCCGAGCAGCAGTCCAAACAATGTGGCAATCTCGAAGAATGCCATGATTCGACCTCGGTATTTGGAACCATCGGTCAGGTCGGACAAATACCCCAGTGTGGCGGGGGCGGCAGCGCCAGCCGAGACGCCTTCGATCACCCGTATGAGGAACAAAATCAGCAAGCTCGAGCTTGACGGATAGAGCAACAGTGCCACCGCGCCCAAAATCGGGGCGGCGACCAAAAAGATTTTACGCCCCACGCGGTCTGAGAGCGCCCCAAAGACGGGTGCGAGCAGCAACTCGGCAATGTAGTAGCCGGCGGCGACAAAAGCCACCTCAGCGCCTTCAGAGCCTAAGGATTTTAAGTACAAGCCCAAGCTCGAGAGTGCCACGCCGCCGGCGAGCCGCAGCAACGCCGTGCCAATCAAAACCGCGATTGCGGCACGAATCAATTCGGAACGTGGCATGGAGTGGTTGAGCGGTTGATCGACTGGAGGATTCACACGTTTTCCCATCCTAACTGTTTCAGGGCGATGCCGTACCAGTAAAAAGCACACAATTCAACTCAGTCCACCACAAACCGTTAGGATGGAAGGCATCATGAAGCCCTCCCCATCTCCTTTTGAAACCGCCTTTGAACATGCCGCCATCGGCATGGTGGTGGTTGGCAGCGACGCCAACGCGCTCGAGGTCAATGCGGCGTTTGAACAGCTTTCAGGTTTTTCAGATACACAATGGCGTTCGCGTTCAATGGTTGACCTGGTGCATCAAGACGATGCCACCAAACTTAAAGATTTGCTGCATCAGGGTGGGGTTTACGAACTGCGCCTGTTACACGGCGACGGACGGATGTTCTGGGCGAGAGTCACCGCCTCAAAAGCCGTGGATGCGCAAAGTATTTTTACCTTTGAAGACATTTCAGATCGCAAACGCGCCCAGGACGAACTCGAGTATATTTTTTACTACGATGCCTTGACGGGTTTGCCAAACCAGACCATGCTCAAAAAGCATATTGAAACGGTCATCAACAACACCCGTCACAGGCTCGAGCCTTTATCGCTGGCGTTTATTGACTTGGATCGTTTTAAATTGGTCAACGACACCCTCGGGCATGACGCGGGCGATGCGCTGCTGGGGATTGTCACCAAGCGCTTGAAAACCTGTTTGCGCAGCACGGATTTGTTGGCACGCATGGGCGGTGACGAATTTGGCATTCTGA
>JANLWR010000106.1:0-1743 GCA_031364625.1 Deinococcales bacterium
CGAGAAAACGTGGGTTGTTCTCGGTAGCTTGATTTACACGTGTTCTTGCTGTAAATTACACGTGCGAGGTGTTGACATGCTGACAAAATTAACTTTGACAATTGAAAAAGATGTCATTGAAAAAGCCAAAGAATACGCGCAGCAAAAGAACAAAAGCGTTTCTCGAATCGTTGAAGAGTACCTTAAAAATATATCGCAGAACAAAACCAACCAGGCGTTTGATCTCGAGCTAAAATCACCAATCACGGATAGTCTGGTTGGCATGTTTGAAGACAACGGAAAAGATTACAAAACAATGCTCGAGGAAGCGCGTTCAGAAAAATTTCTATGATAAAACGTGTTTTTGTAGACTCAGATGTCATTCTCGATGTTGCACTTGCCAGAATGCCGTTTCTCGAGAATAGTAAAATGCTGCTTTCAATGCTGGAAAATGGTTTGGCAATAGGATTTGTTTCTTCAAACAGCATTGCAAATATTTATTACATTCTGAGAAAAGCGGGCGATGATGCCAAAGCCAGGTTTTTCATCTCGAGCATTTTAAAATACTTAACAATTATTCCAACTACCCATGCCAATATTCTTGATGCCTTAAAGTCAAACTTTAATGACTTTGAAGATGGAATACAAAACTTTTCTGCGCTCGAGAACCAGTGCGAGTGCATTATTACCAGGAATGTGGACGACTACAAGAAGTCAACCTTGGATGTTTACCTTCCAGTGGAGTTTCTGAACTTATTTCGGTAAAACAAAAACTCGAGAAAACGCGGGTCGTTCTCGGCTACCAGAATCGCTTCAGCATGAATGCGTTGGGCTAAAGCGGCATCAAGTAAACCTGCTTCTCGAGCGGTGGTTATTTCTTGGTGCAGTGCTCTGAGTTTGGCTAGGTCTTTCATGCGTTGTCTCGCAAGGTTTCGAGTGATTCTTGAATGGTATTTTACCTGATTCGATTGAAAGCAAAAGTTCATGCTCGAGCTACAAATTTTGCTACAATGCAACCATGAACCAAACTTACACTGCCATCATCAAACAAGACGCAAATTGGTGGATTGGCTGGATCGAAGAAGTGCCTGGGGTCAACTGCCAAGAGGATTCTCGAGAGGCACTGCTGGTTTCATTAAAAGAAACACTTGTTGAAGCGCTCGAGTTTAACCGCAACGAGGCGATTGACGCGGCGGGCAAGGTTTTTGAAGAATTGTCTATTGCCGTATGAAGCGTCGAGATTTGCTGACGCACCTTACGGTGAATGGTTGCGTATTGCTTCGTGAGGGTGGCAATCATTCTTGGTGGGTTAACGTCGTCACAAACCAGCGAAGTGCCGTTCCGAGACACAATGAGATCAGCGATTTTCTTGCGATTAAGATTTGTCGTGATCTTGGCATTCCAGAACCCAGCAAATTCTAAAATTTAGAGACTCGACGAAACGCGGGTCGTTCTCGGCTGCCAAAATCGCTTCGTCATGAATGCGTTGCTCGAGTGCCAAATCCTGAATTCGTGTTAGCTTTGATCCCAATGTTTATTGTTAAACAATCTGGCTTGTCCGCGTTTGCTTATGACTTTTTTGATTCGGCAAGCAAGAAAGTGGGTACGTTACGCTTGCCTGATGTTGCGGTTGCCACCAATGCCCGACTCAAAAACCCGTTTTCAAAGTCTTTAAATCAAACAATTGCAATTACGTTTGGACTCGAGCATTTTGAAATTGAGTTCGAGTATCTGAGCAGGGCTTGGGTCAATGACATCGAATTC
>JANLWR010000145.1:0-2898 GCA_031364625.1 Deinococcales bacterium
GTCGGTGGTGGTGGCACTGTTGCTGTTGGCGGGGACGTCGGCACCCAGTGTGTTCCACGCGGGCGTCGTGAGGTCGTCCGTGTATTGCACGCGATAGGTTTTGCCCGGAAATGATTCCCAGGTGAGAGTGACGGCTCCCGCCACGCTGGAGATGGTGGTGAGGTGTGGCGCGCTGACCATGACGATGCTGAAAGAACGCGTGGCACTAAAGGCGGGTGAGCCGTTGTCCGTGACGCGGACGGTGATCGGGTACGACCCCGCCTCTGCAATCACAAAAACATGATCAAACTGGTCAAGATGCGTCAAGTCATAAATTTGCCCTTGGTACTGAAAAGTTGACCACCGCATCAAATTCCATCCTTGGTTTCTCGAGCAAGCATCGCGTCCATCAAACCCAGCATAAGCGAACCAACAAACTCGAGAAAGCTGGTGTGGTCGCTTCTTCTTGGTTTCAAAATGCACCTGACGGGCGTGGTCGCGCAAAGTACACTGTCACAGATTCTTACTGGGAAGCGAGGCATCGGCAAGGAAACCGCAAAAAAGCTGGGCATGTTTTTTGGAGTCTCGAGCATGGTGTTTTTGTGAGTGGCTCGAATTTTAGAATCCCGTTACCAGTCCCTCAAGCTCGAGCCTGACTTAAGACCTGCGCCACTTGCAACACCCGCTCGAGGTTCGCACTTTTGTACAGTGTGGATTCGTATTGCTGAACTTGTTGTTCTTTTAACCCAAGCCGTTCTGCCAGTTGTTTTTGCGTCAATCCAACCGCGATTCTGGCTTTAATCAGTGCGTTTGGCAGTTCAAGAATATTCTGGAGGTCAAGTCCAGTCTGACCACTGTTGCGCAATGTTTCGTACTCGAGAATGTCTTCTTGCAATTCCTCGAGTTGCGATGCCAGCGCATCCCGTTGGGCTTTGACCAGCAGAGGGTGCAAATTGGTTGGCGGTTGGGCATCGAATTTCTCGAGTGAAGCCACAAACTTTTGGGCTTCCGATTTGCTGATGCGGTACTGGCGTTCGTTGGCGATCATGACAACCTACCTCCTTGGCTCGAGTGTGCTTAAATCCAATACCAGAATGCCTTTGGATTGTTGAGTCAGTTTATCCACTTGAAAGAAATCAATAAACCTCGAGCCTTCTGGTGTGGCAAACGCATCTTTTGGGAAAAGTTCGCCACGGTATTTGGCTTTCTGAGTGGCGCGACGATGTGAGAAATCGAGCAAGACCGGATCGAGCAGTGTTGGATCAAGTCCTTCGATTGCCCAACACGCATCAAAATCGCCTGGGACTGTCTTGCTGGTGATAAAACTGCCGTCCAACCAAACTCGAGCACAACCCGCAACTTTTAAGGCTTCTATCGCGTTTCGGAAACCCTCGAGCAACAAACGGCGGTGTTCTGTGATGGCGTATCGTTCCTCGAGTTCTGCCCAAGTGGTTTGGTGTTCGCCTGGTGGGAGATTGCCGTTTTGGTCAAAAGCGGGGATCATCAACACAATGATAGTCTTGGGTTGAAGTTCTGTCAATCGCAACTCGAGCGAGCGTTGCGTCCATCAAACTCAGCAAAAGAGAACCAAACTCGAGAAAGCTGGTGTGGTTGCTTCTTCTTGGTTCCAAAACGCACCTTCGGGCGGAACCGCTTGACCACAAAATGCACCTGACGGGCGTGGTCGCTTCTTGACCACAAAATGCACCTAACGGGCGTGGTCGCGCAAAGTACACTGTCACAGATTCTTGCTGGCAAACGGGGGATCAGCAAAGGAGTAGCGAAAAAGCTGGGAGCGTTTTTTGGAGTCTCGAGCGCCTGAGTTTTTGTGATTTGCTCGAGAATTGCTGATTTAGAATGGTGTAAACTGAATTCATGAGCAAGGGCAATCCTCAAAACCAAACCTCGAGTACGCACCCACAGGTGAAAGCGAAAGCTTTTACAGGCATTCAACGCCGCGAGGTTAAGGTTCTGAAACCAGGTGGTTTTGATCCAGTCAAATCAGTACGCCGCTTGCGTGACGGCAAGTGAGTACCCCAAATATTGCACGATGTTACGTGACAGATACAAATTTGGATATTACGATTGACAAGTAATGCAATATCTACTAGCATAATGGAACTCGGGTATGCCCCCAAGACAATTGTGGCAACACAGTTGAATCGCTCGAGTCTCGCCTGAAGCAATTCAGGCTCCGGGCAAGCCGGAATAACCAAGTTGTAGGGTTTGTGGTTTTCAACAAGAAGATGCCCCGCGTAAGTGGGGCATCTTCCATTAGCGCCTCGAGTGTGAGGGTTTGCGTAATGATTCGCGGTCAGACACCTTGCGTAAAATGGTGCTAAACCGTGCGCGGTTGTCATTTCTTGGAAGCGAACCCCCAAGCGTTGGATCATACGGATAGGCGCTCTCAATCACGAGCCGCAAGCCTTTGTCTTTGGGTTTTACTTTAAAGAAAATCAAGTATTGAACCGTCAAACCATTAGCGTCAACCAAGTTCATGATGTGAAAGTTTTGACCATTCGTAAAATAGACCCAACGATCCAGCAAGCCTTCAATGATTGTAGGAAGCTGCCGAGAAAGTTCCCAGCGATTCAAGTTAAACATGCGTCTAAACTGCTTCCCACCGTGATGCTCGAGGGCGTAATAAAGTGCTTGGTCGTGTCCTGGTTTTTCGTCTTCGGTAAAGCAATGGTCGCTGTACTCGAGGAATACTGTAAATTGACGGGCGGGTAAAATTTTATGTGCAGGAACAGCAAAAGTGACTGTTTTTGAATCGAGATGTGAAAGATCGTGGTCAGTGCCGTTGAGATGAAAGGGTTGTCTTGGCATTGATCTGATTCTGACATTTATCTCGAGCCAGCATCGCGTCCATCAAACCCAGCATAAGCGAACCAACAAACTCGAGAAAGCTGGTGTGGT
>JANLWR010000148.1:0-1883 GCA_031364625.1 Deinococcales bacterium
TCAGAATCTCGAGGCGCAACTCTGGGTAGCTTTGGTTAATGTTGGCTCTGTACCAAGGCTCGAGGATGTTTGTGAACAGGCTGTAGCTTTGCGCCCAGTTAATGGCTGGGAAGTGACGCGCACGCGCAAGGCTGGCATCGAGCGCCCAGAACGCACCGGTAATACGGAGCGTGGCTTGGGTGACGGGTTCTGAAAGATCGCCACCGGCTGGGCTTACCGCACCGATGACCGAAACCGAACCGGCTTGTCCCTCGAGCGTCTTGACCCGTCCGGCGCGTTCGTAGAATGCCGAAAGGCGCGATGAAAGATACGGTGGGTAGCCTTCCTCGGCTGGCATTTCTTGGAGGCGCGAGGCGATTTCACGAAGCGCCTCAGCCCAACGGCTGGTGCTGTCCGCCATCATGGACACAGCGTAACCTTGATCGCGGAAGTATTCGGCGAGGGTCACACCACAGTACAAACTGGCTTCTCGAGCGGCGACGGGCATGTTGGAGGTGTTCGCCAACAAAATCGTGCGCTGCATGAGGGGATTGCCGGTTTTTGGGTCTTCGAGTTCTGGGAACTCGACCAACACGTCGGTCATTTCGTTGCCGCGCTCGCCGCAACCGACATAAACCACAATGTCGGCGTTACCAAACTTGGCAATGCTTTGTTGGGTCACGGTCTTGCCCGAACCGAACGGTCCCGGAATCGCCGCCGTGCCACCTGCGGTCAGCGGGAAAAGCACGTCGAGAATTCGCATACCCGTCAAGAACGGCAGGTTAGGGTCGAGTTTGGTGTTGACAGGACGCGCTTTACGCACCGCCCAAGTGTGATACATCTTTAATTCCGTGCCATCCTCGAGCGTCGCAATGACATCATCGAGCACGTACTCACCGGCGGGTTTGAGGGTTTTGATCACGCCCGAGGTGGTTGGTGGGACAAGAATCTTGTGAACAAAACTGAATTCTGGAACTGTTCCAAGGCTCGAGCCGCCCGCCACATGGTCGCCAACGTTGACGCTTGGGGTGAACGCCCATTTTGCGGTGCGTGACAAGGATTTAACGTTGATACCACGGGCAATAAAGTCGCCAGATGCTTCACGGATTTTGTCGAGCGGACGTTGAATGCCGTCGAAAATACCGTTTAACATGCCAGGTCCAAGCTCGACGGCAAGCGGCAAGTTGGTGGTGTAGACGGTTTCACCAACGGTCAAACCGTTGGTGTCTTCGTACACCTGAACGAAACAAATGTTGCCGTCGAGACGAATAATCTCACCGACGAGTTCTTCAGTCCCAACGCGAACGATATCGTTCATTTTCGCGCCTTCAAGGTCTTCAACAAGCACCGCAGGACCGGCGATAGATTTAATTTTACCTGCCATTCTGACCTCCTCAAAAAAATTTCTTAAACATTCAAGCTCGAGAGAGCTTCATCATCTCGAGGTTCTCTCGAGCCTAAAAATCGGGTTTTGTTTACATCTTGATTTCAAAACCGATCGTGCTGCGCACGAGTTCGCGCATGTACGCTTTTGCGTCCTGCCCCTCGGTAAATGCAAAGCTGAGGCTCGGCATCGGAAGCAGCACAGGCAGGTCACGACCACGCATTTGACGCTCTAAGGACTTGGCAGGATCGGGGATTAAGCTTTCATCCACCGCAACCAGACCGTATTCGCCGCTCGAGATTGCAATTTCGAGCACTTTGATGGCGCTGCTTTGGTCGCTTGCCTCGAGCACTTCGACACCGGCAAGCCTGAAGCCTGTGGCGGTTTCCCCGTCGGTAACGATAGCCATTTTATAAGCCATTGCCGACCTCCTTGCGAAGCGTCTCGTTTGGCACGCCGTAGAATTTACCCCTGGCGATCAAACGGGTCAGGGCGACCTCGTTTTCTTTTTCTTTCAAAA
>JANLWR010000166.1:0-2331 GCA_031364625.1 Deinococcales bacterium
ATTCGCGCCCGTCATTGCCGGTGATTTTAATGAAGTTGCCGTAACCGTGTGGGTTCCAGCCTGCGTAGTTCACGCGACCAGAAAGTGAAGCGTAAACGGGCGTGCCAGTTGGTGCGGCGATATCGAGTCCAGTGTGTCCATAACGTCCGCCGTAACTTTGGGTGATAACCCCTTGAACGGGCCACAATGGGCGCTCGGTGTAACCAAAACCAATTCCTGTAAACGCGGAGAGTGCCACAACCAAGACTGCAATTTTACGCAACAGTTTCAAAATATCTCCTCGAGCAATTTGGTTGATCTTGGCTTCAGTTCGGCTCTCTTGCGGGGTGTAATGCTTGGGGCGGAACAATGTGGTCTGAAGACACCAAATTCTGGGGGTGCGCACCGTTTGAGCGAACTCCTGGGGGCACGCGGCAGTTTACACGAATTGGAATGCTAAGCCAAGGTTAAAACGCACATGAGAACCCATCATAGTCACTCCAGGGGCAATAAAATGCGTATGGCATGAGTTTTATGGCTGGTCTTAATGATTGAACTTGGTGAGCACGAATTCGCTCATAGGCGTATTAACCTTCACCAGTCGGGCAATAACAAATTCTTGAGCATCTAAATACGTCCGTTAACGCCCTACTTCACGACCCTACACTCGGGTTTCATGGTAAGCCTCGATGATGTTTTGACGGGCATAACCACCGTGCGAGGGCGCATTCATCAGCGCCTCGAATTCCTCGTTTGGTACGTCCATGTACTGCCAAACCTCTCCGCTTGTAAATTCCAACTCGAGCGTTTGAGTAGCCTTATCGTAGCCAATGCTGGCGAGCATACTCGAGTTCACGGCTTTGCGATCCATAAATTCCCACCTTTTGAATAAATTCAAGCCGACGCTTACCCAATGATATCAAAAAAATCTGTACAGAGCAGGTTTTTAGCCTCAAGAATCAACATTTTGCGTCTCAACGCTTAGAATTCTGGGATGCCGACCTACGCCATTGGTGACATTCACGGATGCTTGGATCAAACGCTTGAATTACTCAGGAGCGCCGAACTGACCGACGATGCTGGGCATTGGGCAGCTCGAGACAGCCGTTTGTGGTTTCTGGGCGATTTTACCGACCGTGGACCAGACGGCATGGGGGTGATTGATCTGGTCATGCGCCTGGAAAAAGAAGCCGTTTTTGAGGGCGGTTTTGTCGGGGCGCTTTTGGGCAACCACGACGTGATTCTGCAAGAGGTCTATCACTTTGGAAACCATGATGTCCCAAGTTTTGGACACGTGGGCAAAAAAGTTGGTTTTATTGACATGTGGATGAAAAACGGCGGCAAAATGTCTGACCTCGAGCGACTGACCCCAGAACGCGTTTCGTGGTTACTGAACCTGCCTGCCCTCGCCAAAGTTGGAAACACGCTGTTGATGCACGCCGACAACACGTTTTACCTCAATTACGGCTCGAGCATCGAGGAGGTCAATCAAAACATCCATACCATCCTGACCGAACACGACATGAACACCATCGACTTGCTCGAGGATCAATTTTCCAAGCGGCTCGAGTTTGTAGCACCCGACGTTGCGCAACTGGTGAATATTCAAGACTTTGAAGGCGGTTTTGCCAGGGCACAAAAGATGCTCGAGACGTTTGGTGGCACAAAAATTGTTCACGGTCACACGCCAATTTTTCGGCTTCTTGACCGCTCCCCGATTGAAGTCACCGAGGCTTGGGAGTATCAAAACGGTTTGTGCGTCAACTTGGATCATTGCCTGTACGCGGGCGGCGAAGGGTTTGTCTACGAGATAAGCGATTAACCAAACACTTCATGTAAATTATTTTGAAATCTCGAGCATCTTTAAGCACGACAGTCGTTTCAGTTGGGTTTCTAGCGGTTGATGACATCAAATCCAGACTCGAGTGAAGACTTGAATTCTCGAGCGTTACAAACTTTCAATGGGTCGCCCGAGATTTTTTGCAAATTGGTACTTGCTCATCGCCAATCTTGGTCTTTCAACGTAGAATCCATCTCATGACTCGGCTCATCTGGTTACTCGCCCGCTCGCACCTGCGGCGACGACGCACGCAAAACCTAATTTCGATTGTTGGCGTGGCGATTGGCGTCATGGTTTTAACCACGGCTTTATCCTTGACCAACGGATTTGTCAAAACCCTGATCGACACGACCATCAAAGCCCAACCGCACATCACGCTTCAAGCTTGGGATCAAGAGCAGGGCGGCACACCAAGCGATCCCAAACTCGAGCAGCGTCTCTCGAGCAACAAAGAGGTTGTGGGGTGGTCGCGCTACGTCTTCACGCAAGGCTTACTCACGCGGCGTGCCAGC
>JANLWR010000189.1:0-4647 GCA_031364625.1 Deinococcales bacterium
TCAAGATTCCAATGTAATCGACCCGAACGGCAAGGCTGGTCAAATCAATCGGGACGGTCAGGGCGACTTGGTAGACGCCATTGCTGTTGGTAACACCAGTTTGTACCAAACCATCTTCGTTGAGGCTGCCGTCGGGGTTAAAACCTTGGAAGACCGAAATGGCTGCATTCTTGACGGCGCTGCCCTGGGCAAAAGTGGTGATCTCGAGTTGGACGTTTTGGGTGGTTTGGTAGGTGAAGACAGGTGTTGGCGTTGGCGTTGGTGTTGGTGTTGGCGTCGGAGTTGGCGTCGGAGTCGGCGTTGGTTCGGGCGTGATACCACCAGTGGTGTTGCATGAAATCAGGCTAAAAGCCAGGAGGACGAGCAAGGAAACGACGATGGGTTTGAAAAGGTTTCGCATGATTCAAAAATCTCCTTGAAGCTTGGTTGATGCAGGCATGTTTGCTTGAGAAAAAAGGACAGAAGCTCGAGATTTACGGCGTTGGATACAATTTGGAGCTATCTCGGTAATTGGGCAGGTCACGGAACCAATCTTTGCCGGACACGCCACTGCTCGAAACCCAACCGTTAAATTGCAGGTAGGCGTCGCGCAAATCCAGTCCCAGACTGACCGATCCGCCTGGTTGGTCAAGCACTTCGTTCAGGTAAGTAAATTTGGTTGGTAAGTTCATCGCCCAAGGACGATCATTGCTGTCCATGTAATAACGCCCAGTTGAAATATTGGAGGTGTCTTGAAAGGTGCTGAACAAACCTGGATCAACTTTGTTGGTGGGTGCCATGCCAGGCAAGTGAATCTCGAGCGCACGACCCCAGTACAAACCGTTGGCGATCAAAAATGGATTGAACGGGGCTGTGCCAATCGCGCTTACACTGACGGGTTGGGTCAGTTTGATGCTGACCGTGACTCGACCTGGGGCGTGTTGCGGTTTGCTCGGGACAACGTTTGCGTAATATGGGCGGCTGGTCAGCGACGGGGTCAGCAGGTCATATCCGTCGTCAAACATGATCACCACGGCTTTGGATTGATTCGCCTCGAGTCCGTTCGCCAGTCGGTCGGTGGTGTAATGAATTGGTGGCGCTCCGGTTTGCACCACGCCGTCCTTTTCCCAAGTGTAACTGACGCTGGCGACCTGGTTTGGGCTTAACTGGGTCGAGAATCCAAAACCGCTGTGGAAACCGCCACCCAGCGCATTGACGACGTATTCGGCTTGAATTTCAACGACTTGGTTGCTGGCATTGGTGATTTGTTTGATGTTGTAATCGAAGACGGCGTCGTTAAAATCGTAATCGCCAAGTTTGGGCCACAGGTCTTCAAAGACAAGCGTTCCGTAATCGCCAACGGCTGGAAAGCTGCTGACGAAGGCTTTGGTTGGATCGTTCGGGAAGGCGTCAAATGGGTCGGTCACGCCGTCTGAGTCAGAGTCTTGGGCTTGTGGGTCATCGACGGGTTTGATCGTGGTGGTGTGGGTGGTGGCAGGATCGACGGGATCGCGGGTCACAATGCCACTGGTTTGCACGGCGCTGAAGGGTGTGACATCGACCAGCATGACGGCGTCGTTAAAGTCCTGATCGCCGCCGTGGTGACGCAAAATGTCTTCCATGCCAAGCACCAGGGTTTGGTTGCTCGAGTCAAGTAACAGCACCGTCTGGGCGCTTTTTGCCACGGTCATGCCTTGGGACTTGTAAGTCTGATAATTTATAACAGGGTCGGAGAAAACAGTTTGCTCGTAACTGCGCTCTAGCACGCCGGTGCTCGAGCCGCGCCAGCCGTTGGCTGCCAGAAACCAGCCGACGCCCGTGCCTGCCGGGAAGGTATTGCTCCAGGTGTTGTTGCTTGGGTTGTAGTATTTGAGTTGCAAACGGTTGCCGCTCTGCATCGCTCCGCCGCTGTTCTGGTAAGAAAAGTTTGGGTATGCCATGACCATGCGGCTGCTGATGTCGCTGACCGAACTGGGTGGGTTTGCGGCATCGTAAATGTAATAACCCACGCTGTTCAAGTAGCCCGCGCCCTCGTGAACAAAGGTCAGGAAAATTTCGCCCGCTTGGTTCAAGACAAGGTTGGCGCTCGAGTCCTGGGTGATGTAATGCTGATGAATCGGATGCGTTGGGACGGGTTGACCTTCTGGCAGGGTGGCGTTGATGGTTGCCAGCATTGAGGTTGTGACCTTGCTCGAGTTGCTGAGCAGGGTGTTGGGTTTGCCCAGGCTGTTCCAGTTGCCAAAGCCGTTCAAGTATTGGTAGGTGTAATTGATGGTTCGGGTGCTGGTTCTGAGCGGTGTGGCGGTATTGGGGGTTACGACATTTAAGGCTTGGGCGATTTGGTCGTCGAATCTGGCTTTGGCGCTGCCGTTTTTGATTTCCACACGGATCGGCTCGCTGATGATGCCGATGTAGTTGACTTTGACCACAATGCTGCTCAGGTCGGCGGGCAGCACCAGGGTGGCACGGTAAAGACCGTTTTTATCGGTGATTCCTTTTTGTACCAGGCTGTTTTCTTGAATCGTGCCGTCGGGGTTAAAGCTTTGAAACACCGAAACGGGGGCGTTTCCGACCGCACTGCCCTGAACCGAGGCGCTGATCTCGAGTTGTACGTTTTGGGTGTTCTGGTATTTGAAAGCCTCGGTTGGCATTGGTGATGGGTCGGTGGTTGTGTTGGTGTTGCATGAAATCAGGCTGAGTGCCAGACTGGTCAGCAATACGGCGGCGAGGGGTTTGGTGTTGTGTCGCATGGGTAAATCTCCTTTGGGCGGGGCGCTTGAGATGGCGAAATGTGTTGGCGAAACCTAAAAACTGAAAATATCTAAAAAAAGAATAAACTGATAAATTTGAAACTTGTGTGATTTTTGCACATCGCAAATTGAATCGCGGTGGCATGATGAATTTGGAAATCATGAATTACCTTCTGACCCTCATCACCCTGATCCTGCTCAATGTTGGAATTGAGACACTGACGGCTCCACCCAGCAGCCGTCACAGCCAAAACATTGCCCTCTTTGAGCCGTTTGAACGCCCAGAACTCGATTGGAATACACTGCAAGGCAACTGGATCATCAAAGACGGCTGGCTCGAGGCACAAGCCCCCAACAACCTCAGCCTTGCACCCATCAACGCCCCAACCCAGCCTTATAAGCTCGAGACCAGACTCGAAATTCAACCTCGGGCAAAAATGGGACTGATCTTTAACGCCCAGTTCCCCGAGCGCCTGGCGGCGGCACAAGCCGTACAACTCGAGCAGGTTGGGCAGAGTTTAATGGTGCGTTGCGGGTTTTTTGATCAAACAGGACTTTGGCAGTTGCAAGACGAAGTCAAGATTCGCTCAACAACAACCCAGTACAAGCTGTCCGTCAGTATAGACGCGTTTGATTACAGCGTTTCACTGAACGGCGCAACCATTTTAAAGCAGCAACCCCTGCGTTACCGTGGTGGCTTGCCAGGGTTGATGGCAACCGCCAACAGCCGTTTTGACAAGCTGCAACTCGAGCCAAGCAACACACAAACGAACGTGGTTTTTGGTGACTCGAGCCTCTGGACAACCATTGGTGGAGCGTGGCAGATCGAATCGGCACTGATTCGTCAGCAATACCCGCAAGGTTATGACCGCAGTTTAATGTTTAACCCTCAAAGCTTTGCGCCCAAACGCTTGCGCCTGCGCCTTCGTCACACTCAGGGCAGCGGCGCCGGACTAATCTTCAATGCAGATAACGACTTTACCCTGACTGATGCCCAGATGGTGCGTTTTGATGAAACGGGCAAACGCCTTTTTTGGGGTTATTTCCCCAGTGACGGCGACTTTGTCGGTCAGGGTGCGGCAAATGTTTCATTGGTTGGCATGACCCCGCACCGGATTCAAATTGAGCTAGAGCATGACACCTACAGCGTTTGGCTCGATGATAAACTGCTAGCTCGAGATATCAAACTTCATTCTAGTGAGGGTTATGTCGGCGTGACCACCTCCAAAAGCGCCGCGCAATTCAGTGTGCTGGATGTCAGCACCAGCCAGGGCATCAAGCATTTGATTGGGATTAAACCGTGACCGCCAGCCGTTCCAAACCAGCCTTTAAGCTCTGGCAATCAGCCTCTTTTCGAGTGCCTGTGCTCGCCTGGTTGACCAGCCGATTGCTGATAGCCCTGGTCATGCTTATCAGCCTTCAACTGAACCCAAAACGCCACTGGCTCGAGGTGTTCACCCAGTGGGACAGCAATTTTTACCTCGAGATTGCCCGTCAAGGTTACACCTGGACGCTCGGGCAAGCTTCAAGCGTGGCTTTTTTTCCCTTGTACCCAACGCTGATGGCGCTGCTGCATTTGCTGATTCCGGATTTGGTGCTCTGCGGCATGGTTTTAAGTTTTGGCTTTTTTCTGGCGGCATTGATCGTGCTGCACAAACTCTGCGTTCACGAATTTGGCGTGTTGGTTGCGAACCGTACCGTCTGGTTGCTGGCATTTTTTCCAAGCTCGTTGTTTTACGGGGCAATTTACACCGAAAGCTTGTTCTTGTTCTTGACCGTCAGCGCCTTTTACTTTGCCCGAACAAGACAGTGGGCTTGGGCGGGATTGCTTGGTCTGCTCGCCTCGAGCACCCGCATCAACGGCGCGACCCTGCTTGTGCCACTGATGATTCAATTTTCGGTCGATGTCTTTCAAACC
>JANLWR010000222.1:0-6002 GCA_031364625.1 Deinococcales bacterium
GCGACCAGAATATTGCGCAAGCCGAGGCGGTACCCCAGAATCGAACCTGGAATCATGCCACCCCGCGTGACCACCAGCATCGCATCAAAATTCTCGTGCGAAAGGCGTTCGGCGAGGCTTTCAACTTGAGCAGCAATCAAATCATAGGTTAAGTAATACTTTTCAATCGACATGCAAACGAGTGTACCGCAGGTGATGACTCGAGGTACAAAAAAGTTCGCCGCACCATCACGGCGAACCTCGAGTTTAAAAAACCTTAAACGTATTTCTTAAACCACTCGAGCGCTTTCGCCCAAGCGTCTTTTGCCGCCGCCTCGTTGTAATTCGCGCCCGTGTCATTGTGAAACGCGTGGTTGACCCCAGGGTAAATTTTGATCTCAAAAGTGGTTTTCGCTTTTTTCAAGGCTTCCTCGAGCGCTGGAATTCCCGCATTGATTCTGGCGTCGTTGCCACCGTAAACACCCAAAACAGCCGCTTTGATGTTCGGGACTTTTTCGAGGGTTGGCGCAGGACCATAAAAAGGCACTGCGGCTTTTAACTCGCTGGCAGCCGTTGCCAGTCGCCAGGTCAAACCGCCACCGAAACAGAATCCAAACGCGCCCAGACGGTCGGCAATTACGCCATCCGTGGCTTTCAAGACTTTTAGATTCTCGAGCAAGTTCGCCTCGTGCTCATCACCTGGGGTTTGCGCCAGAATGCTCGAGATTTGCGCGGCATCGGTATATTTTGCCGTGCCACCCGTTTTGGACATCAGATCGACCGCCAACGCCACATAACCCGCTTTGGCGGCACGACGCGCCACATCCTGAATGTGGGGTTGCAAACCACGGTTTTCGTGAATCACCAGCAAACCAGGCGCTTTCTCGAGCTTGACGGGTTTTGCCAGGTACGCCATGTGCGTGAAGCCTCGAGCCTCGAAGGTAATCATTTCGGCTTTGATCTCAGGATCGTCGGGGTTGACTTGTTGCGCCAGCAGCACGTTTTCGCGGTCTGGAATGTTGGCAAAGACTTGCTGCCATTCGGCGGCGCTCGCGGTGTTCATGCCCAGCGAATCGATCAACACGTTAGCGCCAGCGATGCCACCCGCAAGCAGTGCCATGCGACGCAGGAACTCTCGGCGGCTGATCTCGCCTTCCTTGTAATCCTCGGCGAATTCTTCAACCACGTAACGGAATAAATCTTGACGGTCTGTTCCCATGCTGACCTCCGAAAGCAGTGACTTGTTGGCAAACTATAATCAGTAAAGGAGAAGAAATGATGAATGCCAAAGTACAATTGGTTTTTAAAAGCGACACGCACACCATGCAAAAATTCCAGCAACCAAACATTCAGCTTCTCGAGGGGCTGGGCGTGGAAGGTGATGCCCACATGGGCGTAACAGTCAAACACCGATCTCGAGTCGCGGCTGACCCGACGCAACCCAATTTGCGACAGGTTCACTTGATTCACTCTGAGCTTCACGACGAACTGCGAGCTGGTGGTTTTGCAATAGAAGCTGGACAGATGGGCGAAAACATTACCACCCGAGGCATTGATCTGCTCAGTCTTCCCAAAGGTACGAAAGTGTTTTTGGGCGAAACCGCGATGCTCGAGATTACGGGTTTGCGTAATCCTTGCAGGCAACTTGACGGCTTGCAAGACGGTTTGATGAATGCCGTGCTTGACCGTGACGAGGCTGGGAATTTGATTCGCAAAGCTGGAATTATGGGCGTGGTGCTGGTGGGCGGCGAGGTGAAACCAGGGGATGAACTTCGGGTTGAACTGCCGCCACTGCCACATAGACGCCTTGAGCGGGTTTAAATCCCAAGCAACGGTGCAAGAAACTCTTGGACTTCCTCGAGATAGGCTTTTAAACCGCACTGGTCGCCATGACTCAGAAAATGCTCAAATGCCGTTTTGTTCCAACAGGGTTCTTCACGATCAATATCATTTTCAATCAGTGATTCGAGAACACGTTTGGCATTCCGTTCAGCATTTGCCGTGTTTAACTTGTGTGGTTCTCGAGTTGGGTCAAAAGTCAATTCTTTTGTTTTCTCAAGCAATTTTTGTTTTTCATGATCCCTGGCTTCAAAACCGCACAACACCCAAGCCTCACGACACGGATTCGCCATACCCACAACGACTGGATAATCGGGTTCGTAAAACTTTTTGTGATCTGCTCGAGCTTGCCGTAACCCCTCGAGCCTTTCGGGTTGCGAATCTTCATCGCATACCAAAATCACGGCTAGAGGCAGCCCAATTTCATGGCAAAGCGTGAGTGCATTTCGAGCTTGATGCGCATAAGGCTCGCCACTGATTTCACCTTCAAAATGTCCATAACGCCGACCAATTCTACGTTCTTGCATGAGACGAAGAATCCTTGACCATTGCACAAACTCTCTGCCATCATCCAACCCGCGCCAAGTCAGCAAACTCGAGTCAAAATCTGCAGATTTCTCGAGCAACGCACGTTCGGCAAACCCACGCACCACCCGCAGATCAGAAGTTCCTTCGACCACCAGCACAATCCCAGGCAATTCAGGCATTTTGGGTTTTCTCGAGCAGCCAGTCTTCACCAACATGACTCCAAAATTCTCCTGGCAGCATCGCGTCTTTCCATTTCTCAAAATTCGGGTGATCGGTCAAACGCCCCACAATTGTTCCCAGTTCTGCATCTCGAGTGACCACACGCACTTCTTGCGGCTCGAGTTCGTCCAAGACGTAAGGCGAGTGACTGGTCGCAACGATTTGCAATTTTGGATTGACTTTTTGCAATTCACGAAGTGTTTTGACAAGGTCATGCACTGCTTTAGGATGCAATCCACGCTCGAGATCGTCAATCAATACAAGTGCTTCACCTTCAAAACGAGCAGCGGCAGTTAGAATGCAAAGCGCCAGGAGTGTACCTTCACTGACGTATTTTGCAGGTATAGAGTCGGCATCAACAAAATCAAATAGCAATTCTTCAGCAATACCAGTCCAATTTGATTCTGATTCGCCATTCACGTAATTTTTCCTAGTCGCCTCAGTTCTTCGGAGACGAAAACGCCTTACCGTAGGAATAACCAAACGCAGTGATTCTTGGATTCTTTCAAATACGTCTGGCTGTTCTTGTTGAATATTCGCACAAACTGTCGCAAGCCCAGAACCATCACTCTCGAGAATCGGTTTTTGAAGTGGACTGTATGATGCTAAAGCCATTTTTTGCCCATTTGGACGTAAATTCATCGTTTCTGATGTAATTTCTTTGATTTCTTCAAATGGAAAAACCTTCACTACTTTCCCCCATGAATCACTTTCGTACAAATTATTGTCTGTATACCTAAAATTAACAAGGGTATTTTGAAGTGAGGTTTGCACACGTATCTGCCATTTTTCAGGGGAATCAGATTTTGTTTCAGCATACAAATTAATTTCTATATTCCCTATCTCAGAGTGAATATTCCATCCAATAGAAGAAGCTACCTTTTGAGACAGGATTTCTTTTGGGGATACCCATATTTGGTCATTTAATTCTTTCTGAGAATCACTACCCTCAACCAACACACGAAGATTCCCAGATCGCAATGCACAAATCCGATGCAGCGCCTCGAGAATCGTGCTTTTTCCACTCGCGTTTGGTCCAACAATCACTGTAAACGGCTCGAGGTCAATCGAGACATCACGCAGGGCAAGGAAATTTTTGACTTCCAATTTTCTCAGCACGGTTTAAGTCTAGCATCACCACATTCATGAGTGAGAACTCAAAACCTTTGCTATGCTCGAGCCATGAACAACCCACAACTGGTGGCGCAGCAATCACCAAGTTGTTCACAACACCAACACTGCTTGGACTCGAGGACGTAACGCGCTGGCAAAAGTGCTCGAGACTCGGTTTGAAACTGGTGTTTGGTGTGTGACCAAAAATGTCGCCGTCATTCTGGCTCGAGTGTGACATACGTTCACTCTAAATTCACAATTGCAAATCCCTGATTTTGCTAAACTTTGAGGGTGAGCGATACAGGCACGATAACAAGGTCTCAACCCAAATCGCAGACGCGAACACCGCCAATGTTTCGCGTGCTGCTGCTTAACGATGATTACACCCCGCAAGATTTTGTCGTGGACGTGCTGATGCGCTTTTTCAGAAAACCCGAAGGCGAAGCCGTTCAGATCATGCTCAATGTCCACCGAATTGGCGTTGGCGTGTGCGGCGTATACGAGTTTGAAATTGCCGAAACCAAAGTCAACCAAGTCGAACAAGCCGCCCGCGAAGAGGGACACCCGCTTCAATGCACCTTAGAACCCGCGTGAGTACCCGCGTGAAGGAATTTTTATGCTGACCCCAAATTTAGAACGCAGCGTCCACCGCGCCCTCGAGATTGCCCTGCAAAACTCGCACGAGTACGCCAGTTTGGAGCATCTGCTGCTATCATTGCTCGATGATCCCGACGCACAAATAACCCTCTCGAGGTGCGGCGTCGATCTGACCGCCCTGCGTGAGGATTTGAACGCCCTGATGCTCGAGTTTGAAGCCGTCAACGGGCTTGAACCCGCGCCAACCACGGCGTTTCAACGGGTCTTGCAACGGGCGGTCATGAGTATGCGGGCGGCAGGACGCGACGAGGCGAACGGCGCGAACGTGCTGGTTGCCATGTTCGACGAGCGTCAATCTCGGGTCTTTGCCCTGCTCGAGTCCTTCGGGCTTTCACGGGTGGACATCACGGGCGCAATCTCGAGGGGCGCACTGCCTGCGGGCACAACGGCGGAATCTGCTGGCTCGAGCAATGAGGGTCGCAACGAGCGCAGCAACGACGATTCTGCCGGGGTGGCGCAAAATCCGCTCGAGGCGTACTGCACGAATTTGACCACCAAAGCTTCAATGGGCGAACTTGACCCAGTGATTGGACGCGATGCCGAGTTGACCAGGGTGTTGCAAGTGCTGGTACGACGCAACAAGAACAACCCGATTCTGGTCGGTGATCCTGGCGTGGGTAAAACTGCGATTCTCGAGGGACTGGCACAAAAAATTGTGGAAGGCGATGTTCCAACGCGCCTTATTGGTGCGGAATTGTTCTCGCTGGACATGGGCGCATTGCTGGCTGGCACACGCTTTAGGGGCGACTTTGAAGAACGCCTTAAAGCCGTCATCAAAAGTCTCGAGAATCACCCGAATGCCGTTTTGTTCGTCGATGAAATCCATACGATTGTTGGCGCGGGCGCAACTTCGGGCGGCACGATGGACGCCAGCAACATGCTGAAACCCGCCTTGACGGGCAAATTGCGCTGCATTGGCGCGACCACCTTCAACGAATTCAAAGCCTTTGAAAAAGACCGTGCTCTGGCAAGACGTTTTCAAAAAATTGATGTTCTCGAGCCAACCCGCAGCGATACCGTACGGATTCTCGAGGGACTGAAATCTCGGTTTGAGGCGCATCATAATTTGACTTATTCACCCGAGGCTTTAACTCGAGCTGTGGATTTGGCGGTGCGTTATTTGTCGGAGCGCAAACTTCCCGACAGCGCCATCGACGTGCTCGACGAGGCTGGCGCAATGCAAACTTTATTGCCCGAAGAAAGCCGCGTTAAAATCATCACCGAACTCGAGATTGAAACCGTGGTCGCAAGAATGGCGCGAATTCCAGAGAAGAACGTCTCGAGGGACGATGCCCAAGTCCTCAAGAACCTCGAGATTGATTTAAGCCTTGCCGTGTTCGGACAGCAAAATGCCGTGCGCGAAGTCGCCAGCGCCATTAAACTTGCCAGGGCAGGATTGCGCGACCCGAACAAACCGATTGGCAATTACCTGTTCGCCGGTCCGACGGGCGTCGGCAAAACCGAACTCGCCAAACAACTCGCCTTAAGTTTAAGCGTGCCTTTGATTCGTTTTGACATGAGCGAATACATGGAAAAACACACGATCTCGAGGTTGATCGGTGCGCCTCCAGGGTATGTTGGTTTTGACCAGGGCGGTTTGTTGACCGATGCCGTCAGTCAAAACCCGCATTGTGTATTGCTGCTCGACGAGATTGAAAAGGCGCACC
>JANLWR010000318.1:0-5840 GCA_031364625.1 Deinococcales bacterium
CACCAACATCGGCGCGGTTTTGGGTGCAAGCCTGGTTGGGATTGATAAGAGCAATCAGGACGGGCAAAATTACGTCAGGCAGCTCTTAAATTACAACAACCGCGACAATGGCTTGAACGTCGTCATGAACCGCACCCGCGCCGAGAACAGTTCGTTCTGGTACGACCTGTTTCCAAACATCGCCTTTGCTGCCGTCTCGAGTTTATACCCCAAAGAATCCAGTCTCGAGGCGGTCATGAAAACCTCGGCGGATCGTTGGGGAGAGGCGATTCGGGTCATGGCAGCCGAAAATGGCATTCCGAATTTTGAGATCACCTATTTTGATTTGAAGACCATGCAACCCGTGGACAACCGCCAATGGTTTGAACCCGACGGTGCGGCGGGCTTGGTCTGGCTTCAGTACGCCGCCTACAAGCGATTTGGTGATCCCAAATACCTCGAGAATAGCCAGATTTGCCTGCGTTACCTCGAGTCACTGCCGCGCAGCAAAAGCCCATTGTACGAACTGTTGCTGTCTTATGGCACACTCAGCGTCGCCCGCATGAACGCCGAACTGGGGGCGCATTACGACCTCGAGAAAATGATGTACTGGATTTTTGATGGTGATTCTTTCGCCAGGGGCGACTGGGCGGTGCTCGCCGCCCGTTGGGGCGATCAGGACGTTTACGGCTTGCACGGCAGTTTTTCGGACTTTGGCGGTTACGCCTTTGCGTTTAACAGTTTTAACCTGGCGGGTTCGCTCGCGCCGATTCCGCGTTATGACCCACGCTACGCCGCCGCCATCGGGCGCTGGCTCTTGAACCTCGCCAACAGCGCAAGGTTATTCTATCCAAAATACTTAAACGATGACAACCAAATTCAACCCGAATACAAGGGCGCTTACCGCGACGCGCTGGCTTACGAGGGCTTGCGCAAAAAATGGGGCATTGCCGCGCCTTACGGGGTTGGCGATGCGCGGCGTTTCGGCTGGGCGGCAACCGATTTTGGCTTGTACGGCTCGGTCTACTCGGGGCTGCTTGGGGCGATCATCAACACCACCAACGAACCATACATTCTCGAGGTTGATCTCTTAAAGACCGATTACTTTCACGATGCGGCTTACCCAACATTTTTGTATTACAACCCGCACACGGATTCTCGAGCCGTCAAACTCGAGCTTGGTGAAACGCCAGTCAACCTGTACGACAGCGTGACGCATACGGTTCTTGCTCAAAACATCAGCGGCACATTCAGTCTCGAGCTTCCCGCCGACAGCGCCCTTGTCATTGCCAGAACTCCAGTGCAAAACCTCGAGTTTCGAGACGGTAAGGCTTGGGTTGGTGGTGTGGTCGTGGATTATCACGCGCAATAAACGACTCGAGATTTCAATACTGGTAAATAATGTTTGATGCTCGAGTCTTACCATTCATCGAATCCGATCAAGCGCCATTCCTGCCATGAAAACCCCTCCAAGAATCTAAACTTGGAGGGTTTGCTCGAGTCTCTAAAATTTAGAAACCGCGTCCAATCACGTTGGTATCGGTGACAATCCAAGGGACACCTTGTGCGTCCGCACCAATGCGGGTTGCTCCGTTGTTGCCGCTGATGTTGACCCAATTTCCCGCCGTTAACGTGTAAACGGCGTTGTCCGTTCCGACCACGAAGACAATTCCGTTGGCGCTGATGGCAATGTCTTTGGCTGCCCCAGGAAGGATGGTTTTAACAGTACCGGTGTATTTGGCAATTACGCCGTTTGTGTCCACCGTCCAGGCGTTGCCTTGCGGGTCTACCGCCACTTGGGCTGCGCCACTGCCAAAACTGTCGCCCCAACCGGAACCATTCCACTTGTACAAGGTGTTAGAAAGTCCAACATGATAGACACTTCCGTCTGCGCCGATGCCAATGTCCAAGGCTTGCCCAGGCACAGAAACCCAAGCGTTGTTGACCCGCCTGAACATGTTGCCGCCGCCGCCAATCACCCAGGGGTTGCCTTGAGGGTCAACCGCAACTCGAGAAATTTCGCTCGATTCGATGCGGTTCCAGGTTGTGCCAGTCCAGTTGTAAACGGCTTTGTCCATGCCGACGACCCAGACGCTGTTGTTCGCACCAATGCCAACGTCGGTGGCTGCGCCGGGCATTTGTTCAAACGCCATCGAGACGGGCGGTTGGGCTGGGAATTGCTCGAGTCTGACCAGTCTTTTGGTGGTGACAATGGCAGCAAGGTTGGCTCGGTCTTTTTCATTGCCTTTACCATTCATTGCAGTTTGCCCGTTGATGTTATACGTGATTGACAGGTCGTAACCAGTGCTGGGGTTGATGTCGCAGTGGTCGTCACTGTTGTCGGGTTCGTCTTGATCCCAGAGTTCGTATTTGATGCTGGCTGTTGTTCTGTTGTCGTCCACAAAGGCAACCGTTGTCCAGTTGGGGATAACGGGATTGCGGTTTTGTTCGACGGCTTCAATGTACTTGCGTCCATCGACTGTGATTTTGGCGTAAAAGTCGGCAGTGCCAGCAGGATCAATTTTTGTTTCAAACGTCCCAGTTTTATCTTCGCTGACCACGTTGGTTTTGATGATCACCGCGTTTTTGCGCAGTTCGATACGGGGAATTTGCGGCACGGCAGCCGTGACTTTTTCGGTTTTCTCGAGGTCAAAAGTCAGCTTAAAATACCAAGACAATGGGGCTTTGAACGCCAGGGTTGCGCTTGTTTCACGGCTTGCCAGAAACTTGGCGGTGGCGAGGGCAAAACTCGGCAGGTGCTTGCTGGTCGGTCCTTTCCAGTGTCCAAACCATGAGGTCAGGTCGTACATGAGTTGATTTTGAATGTTGGTCAACGTGTAATCGAGGGGGTCAATCGTTGGATTTTGGAGTTTGTTCCAGAGACTGCGGTCAATCTCAAAGACCCAGTTTTGAATCGCGTTGATCCATTCTCGAGATGCCGAGTATGCCGTGGTGTAAGCATTGATCCAATTTGGGCGACCATAAAAGTCGTGGTTGATACCGATGCCGTCCGTGCCGTGATCGGTTGCCACGACTGGTGAACTGTTGGGGTATTTTCCGGTTCGCAAACGGGTCTCTGAAGCGCCAATTGGCGTATTGAAGTACGTGCTGGCTTGCAAGTAATCGCCAGCGCCCAAAATGTCAGCCCAGTTGGAATGGGTGTAAAAATCTTGAACCGCATGAAGCGAGTAACCAATTAACGCCATGATTTTGCGCGGGTTGTTCTCTCGAGCCGCCTCTTGGACGGCGGTTTTGGTGTTGATGGTCAAACGGCTCCAGTAAGTTCTAACCAAGTCGGTCGTGACCAAGTTATCGAAGTGGAGCTTGTCCAATTCTTTGCCCAGTCCCAGAAGCGGTTGAGAGGTGTAATAATCGACCAGCAAGTTATCGAAAGCGATGATCAGTGCGGTGCTTTCATTCAGTCCCTGATGGGTTGCCGCATCAAAACTCAGGTCGTAATGGTGTCCAGCGTCAAATGCCAACGCGCTGGTGCTGATCTGAAACCCCAGCAGCAAGCTGAGTAACATCAACAATTTTCGGATTGAAAAGACTGGCTTGTAGGCAGTGCCAGACCAGGCTGTGCAAGGTGTTTCTGGTTTATTCAACATCGTAAATTCCCCCTTGTTGACCACCAAAAATAGTTCAAGCAGCATTGTTCAAAAACAACACTCACGAACATTTGAGGCAACACATTCAGCATGTTATAAAATGAATCGTATGAGCGTTCGCAAAAGTACGGTTGATAACAAGGATATGGACCCTGATAGAAGGTTTTAGGGTGGCTGCGGCGCGGGAATCATACCTCCGCCCTTTGTCGGCTCATGAATGTTCATGTCATGAGTCTATGAAGCCAACGTCACAACGCCGTCACAAGCGAAAAGACACTGTTCGCACAGCAAAAAAACCTGTACCAGACGCACTCGAGCGCCGATGGGGTTGAATGTTTGATTCATAATTTGAGATCAAAAATCCGAAATACCAGTTGAGAAATTTCGGATTTTTGAAAATTTGTTCAACCTCGAGTCGTAACCCTGAGTTGAATCCCACCAAACGGCATTCCCGTCACGCCAAAATAAACCTGATACGGTTTAAACCCAGGCTCGAGCGCAAGATCAAAACGGCGCAAAATTTGCGCGATCATGGCTTTCATCTCGACGGTCGCAAAGTTGATGCCGATACACACCCTTGGACCGCCACCAAAACCGACCAAGGCAAATTGATTTTTTTTGTCTTCTTCGCGGGGCGGGGCAAAACGGTCTGGGTCAAAACTGGCGGGGTTCTGCCAGATGTGCGGCAGTTGATGGCTCGCCGCAATCGAATAAATCACCCTTGTTCCTGCTGGAATGCTGTAGCCATTAAATTCAAAATCTTGCACCGTGCCGCGCGGCGCGTTCGCCACGGGCGGGTACAGGCGTTCAGCTTCGGACAGCGCGTAACCCAAAACTTTTAATTGCTTGACCCCCTCGAGATGCGGGTCTTTGTCGCCCAGCACCGCCGTCAGTTCGGCTCGGATTCTGGCAGTGTATTCGGGGTTTTGCGCCAGCAGGCACAGCAACCAAGCACTTAAACTCGTGCTGGTTTCATGACCCGCGACCAGCAAAATGTTGGTATGCCCAAGCAATTGCTCATCCGACAAGGCATTGCCAGCGCCATCTCGAGCGCGTACCAACATGCCCAGCACGTCATCGGTTGGTTTTTTGCGGCGCTCCGCAATTTGCTCGAGCAACATTTTTGAAAGCGTGTCTTTGGTGTTCATGGCGGTTTGAAAGGCTTGTTCTTGGGTGGTGTCCTCGCCATTTCCCATTAAAAGCACAGTAAACAATCGCCTGAACTCATCAATTTCAGTTTGGTCAGAGAAACCCACCAGGGCTTCGGCAGCCACGTCAAAGGTGATCTTGCGGGCTTCCTCGTAAACATTGACTGTGCCCTGTGCTAGCCAACTCGAGGTGTAACGGTCAATCACACGGTTCATGATCGGCAAGTAACGGTCCATGTAATCCTGGGTAAACGCGGGGTTCATCATTTTGCGCTGCGCATCGTGAGGTGCGCCGTCCATGTTCAGCAAACCCTTGCCCATGATTTCGCCCATGATCGGCGTCCAACCCAAGTCGTGCGAAAACGCCGCCCGATGCTCGAGCAGCACAAAACGGTTCGCTTCAGGACCGACCAAATAAACCAGTTCAGTTCCGTCCAAGTCCCTGGCAAAAATTGGTCCGTGTGTGTCGTAGCATTCCGCCAAAAACTGCCCAACTCGAGTCGAGTAATCTTCGGGAAAGACAGGACGCGGCAAATCGGCAAGGGTTTTCATGGCTGCATTCTGGCATTTCCCATGTGAATCTCGAGTGAATGGTCTTACGTTTGAAGCTCGAGCGCCATAAAATAAAAAAACGGCTCTCCGCCGTTGATTTTTATAAAGTAGCACGGTATTCAGTTCTTGACCCCTACAACAGCACCTTCTTGATCCCAAGACGCACCTTCTTGACCATAAAATGCACCTCATGGGCATGGTCGCTAACGGGCGGGATCGCTGACGGGCTTGGGTCGCTATTCGTCCAGCTTATTGTGGTGGGCAGCTCGAGTCTCAAAACGTGTGTCACACAAAAATCACACCCATCAAATTAAGGCAGAATCCTACGCCTGAGCGACCAACACCACCGCCCGAATCCGCAAACGTTTCATGCTCCAAGGAAAACAACCAGCCTTAAATCGCAAACCACGCGCTGCAGCCGCTCGAGAAAGTATTTTCGATGGTCAAAAAGAGGCTCAACTCATCGCCCTATGCTGCCAGGAAGCACCACAAGGTTATGCCAGATCGAACTCGAGTGGATTGGGCAGAGGAAATCAAGGTGTTATTAACGGTG
>JANLWR010000345.1:0-2823 GCA_031364625.1 Deinococcales bacterium
GGCAAGGTAGGCGACGACCAGACCGATCCACCAAATTAAGGTCACGGCGGGTTCCATCATGCACCGCCCTGGCGTTCAATGGCTTTGATCGAAGCGCCAACCGAAGTTTTGAGTGCCTCGAGTCCAGCCGCAAGCTTGCCAAGGTTGGCATTCAGGCGCGGGGCTTGAGTGCCCAGCGCAGAGATTTCTTTTTCGATGGCGCTGACCCCAAAGGCAATCCGTGCCAGATAACTTGGCGCTGCGCTGCGCCTTCCGCTTGTGCTCGGTTCGCTCGCGCCAATCGCGGTCAGGGTGCGGGCAATGGCGATCAAAAAGTACACCAGCGCCACGGCAAAGACCAGAAAGACCAACAACGAAATCAAGGCAAGAACGGTCATATCAAGCCCCCAACCACGCACTTGGGGCATCCAGGGCAAGTCTCGGCATGATGATGGACTCGCTCGAGGTCGGCGTGTAAATCGGGCACACCCGATAGGATTCGTTCGACCAGCACGTTGGTGTGTTGCAATTCGGGTACGTGAACCGTGTTGTTGGCAATGCGCTTGCCGCCGTCCCAGATGGCTTTTGCACCTGCCTCAATGGTTTTGGCTTCGGTTAAAATTGCATTCAGCAAAAACGCGACCACGCCGATCACGACCACCGACAGCACCAGAATCAGTTCCCACATGGCTTACCCCTTTTCTGGTGCGACGGCATCGGCGGCGCTGTGCGCCTTAGACGCAATTGACCCGACCAGTCCGTTCGCGGCAATCAGCAAGTTGTTGACCTCGAGAATTGCCCATAACGATTGCGTGCCGCGTTCGACATCGCCAGCCGCTCTGAGGGCACGGGTGGCTTCAATTCTGATGCCTCGAGCCTCAAACAAGACCCAGATCAGCAAGACCGCCACGACCAGCACGATCACGACCGCCAAAGCCAGCCAGATCATTTGTTGACGCCCTTGCGAACGCCTGGTTTCTGGCTACCAAGGTACTGGACTTTCTCGTAAAAAAAAGAATACACACGGTCTAATGGGCTTTGAGGAGCGACTTGCGCCCAGCCAGACGGGATACTGCCCTGTTTCTTCCAACGCTCGGTCATGTTCGCCTGACGTTGCGAAAGCCGCCTCAGCGTCCCGATCACCGTGCCGTTGACCCTCGAGATTGTGCCCGAGAATTTTGCGCCAGGTGGTTCTTTGTAAAACGGTGCGAATTTATCTGGGAAACCTGGCATGGTGCAACCAATACAGATGCCACCAGATTTCATACAGCCTGCCACACCGTTGATTGCGCCCCTCGAGACCATGTTGCACTGCACCACGGGTCCCCAACAGCCAATCTCGACCAGACATTCACGGTCGCCGTACTCTTTGGCAAACGTGCCCTCTTCGTAGTAACCGGCGCGGGTGCAACCACGGTGGACGGTTTCCTGAAAAAGCCAGGCGGGGCGACCCAGTTCGTCAAATTCTGGCAGTGGTCCAAGTCCCTGCAAGAACATCAGCACCGCGCCTATGGTTTCGGTGATGTTGTCGCCGATGGGTGAGCAGCCCGGAATGTTGATCACGGGTAAACCCAGATTGCTGCGGTAGTCCACGCCGAGCGCATCCATCAGACCCATCGAGCCAGTGACGTTTCCGGCTGCTGCCGGAATGCCGCCCCAGGTGGCACACGTACCAACCGCAATGGCGGCTGCCGCGCCCGGTGCAAGACGTTTGACCCAGGTGGCGGTCTTGACAGGTTGCGAATTCCAGGGGTCGTTATTGCCACTTGGGTCTTCTGCGCCAAGTCCCGACCAGTAACCACCCGCCCCATCGGTCAGCGATTCGTCTGGGAACGAACCCTCAAGAATAATCACATACGGCGCGTCCAGTTCGCCGCGCCACGCCTTGTAAAAGGCAGCCATAAACTCGTGCCCCGCCTCGAATGCCAGCACAGGATGGTGCAAGATCACTTTGGGTAAACCTGGCAAAACACCAGTCAGCAAATCTTCGACACTCGGTTTGGTCGCGCCCGACACACCAATGGTGCAACCGTCACAGCTCATGCCCGCCATCCAGAAGGCGTGAACTTCGGTGTACTTTCTGCCCAGACTGACCAGGCTCGAGCCTGAAAGTGGAGCAGGCGTTGGAGACTGGATCGGGGTTTCGGCGTGGGTCACAGTAGCCTCCGTTAAGCAAACAGGGTTTGGGCAAGTTGACGAACCGCAATCATCGAAGGTGCTTCGGGATTATGATCGAGCGCCGAAATTCCTGCGTTGTCACTTGCAGTCACGGAATCATCAAACGGAATCACCGCGATCAGTGGTATCTCGAGCACTGCAAAATAATTGCGGATGACTTCCTCTTCGGCACTGCTGCGCACCTTGTTGGCGACACCGTAAATGCCGGTCAAACCCATTTCCTTTGCCAAACGAACCAACCGTCCGGCACTCTCGAGCGCCCGGTAGTAAGGTTCGGTCACGACCAGCAACGTGTCCACATGCTTGACCGTGCCGCGCCGCATGTGCTCCAGCGAGGCTTCCATGTCCACCACAATGGGTTCGTTCGCCTGTTCGATGGCTGCGCCAACAATTTCGCGGACGATGGCATGACGGCTGCACAAGCAACCCTTACCAGGCGCATCGACTTCACCGAGCGCGATCAGGCGCACCCCGTCTGGACCTGGTACGGCATGGGCTGCCAGGATTTCCTCGAGCGGCTGGCTGAGTCTGGCGACCCGCTTGCCATCAATCTCGTCAAAAGCCATGATGCTGGGAGGCAGCAATGGCCAGTCGTCGTGGGTCAACCCCAAAGCCCGTGCCAGGTTGGGATTTGGGTCGCCGTCCACCGCCAAAACATGCCCAAAC
>JANLWR010000358.1:0-2156 GCA_031364625.1 Deinococcales bacterium
CGGGCTTTGGTCAGGCTCGAGAGTGGCAGAAATAAATCTCCCTCGAGTTTAACGTCAATATTCTCGAGGTAAAACGGGGTGTCACCAAGTTTGCCCAGTTCAATCTCGAGCGATTCACGGTTTAAAGCACGTTTGCTGGCAGCCTGTAAAGGTGTATCGCTTGCCCCTTCAACTTCACGCCCACGTTCATCTCGAGCCAACAAACGCAGTGGTTCGCCTTCTTGCCCTGAGACAACCCAACTCAAACCGCGCCTTGCGACAGGGTCGCCAGCGTTGGTGAATTCGCGGTATTCGCGCATCTGTTGCGAATCGTGGGAGCGCCAAACCCAGTCACCTTCACGGATTCTGGAAAGGTCAATCTGTCCGTTGCCAAAACGTAATTCGACCTCGCGCATCCCGCTCGAATCCTCGAGTTTGTTGCCTTTGAACAGCACTTCAAAAACCTGCCCACCCTCCTCGCGCTCTTGGGGGCTGCGCCAATCGGCGGCATAGAACACCAGACCATCGCCAGGTTTTAGCGTAATGCCCTCGAGCCAGACCCGCACGCCTTTCATGGTGATTCGCGTGACCGTGCCGACCTTCAAACCACGGTGGCGCGGCGCACGCCCAATCACGACCTGCTGATGGTTCGTGCCTTGCATGAACGCAGGCAGCAAGCCCCGCGAATAGACTTGCTCGAGTTGTTGTTTCTCGAGTTTCGAGACTGGTTGAACGTGTCCATCCCAAGCCGCATCGATGGCTTTGCGGTAGGCGTTTGTCGTGGCGGCAACGTACTCGGCGTCTTTGTAACGCCCTTCAATTTTAAAGCACTCGACACCAATTTGTACCAATTCAGGAATTTGCTCGAGCGCGAACAAATCTTGCGGCGACAATAAATACCGACTTGCCCCAAGGTCGCGCATTTCACCGTCCACGATCAACTCATACGGCAACCTGCACGCCTGAGCGCACGCGCCACGGTTGGCGCTGCGCCCACCCCAAGCCTCGCTCGAGAAACACTGACCAGAATAACTGACGCAGAGCGCCCCGTGAACAAACACCTCGAGTTCGACGCTGGTGTTGGCACGAATGTTCTCGATTTCTTTTAAGCTCAATTCCCTCGCCAACACCACCCGTTTCGCGCCCAGACTTTGCGCAAAATTTGCGCCCTCCGCACTGGTCACGGTCATTTGGGTGCTGGCATGAAGCGCCAATTTTGGCGCAAGTTCACGCGCCAGTTGCATCACACCAACATCCTGAACAATGATCGCATCCGCACCCGCCGCCGCAATGCCCAGCAATTCATCCTCGAGCCGCTCGAGTTCTCTGTCAAAGACCAGGGTATTGACCGCCACGAAGCCCATCACGCCACGTTCGTGCAACTCTGCCATGATGGCGGGCAGGGTTTCATGGGTGAAGCTCATGGCTTTGGCACGGGCGTTAAAGCCTTCCAAGCCGAAGTACACGGCATCTGCACCCGCTTCAATCGCGGCACGCATTTGGGGCAATCCACCGGCAGGGGACATCAGTTCGGGTTTTTTGGTCGCTCGAGATTTCACGGGTGCAGTATAGGCTTTCGCGGGATGTTATTGATACTGTGCTGATTGTTTTTTCTTTGCTGGACACGAAAAATGCAGTTGATCGCCCACCCTCATCCCCAACCCTTCTCCCGCAAGCGGGAGAAGGGAGCTTTGGTCTTTTACACGTGTGGCTCAAGATTTTCTGTCTTTATTTGGATTACGTTTAAGGGTTTCATGTGAAGCGCTGCACATTAAAGTTTAGAGATGATTTTGATTTATGCTTTTGGAAAAACAAGTTTTACCAACAAACCACCTTGCGTGGCAGCACTCAACTCGAGGTTTCCCTGATGTTGTTTGACCACCGAATCCACCAGCGCCAGCCCCAATCCCGAACCTTCAATGTTCTGCAAACCCAAACCGCGTTGAAATGGCAAACGAATGCGCTCGAGGTCGGTTTTGGAAACTCCAGTTCCATTGTCGGCAAGCTCGAGGATGGCTTGGGTTTTGCTGATGCTGGTGGAAAGAAAAATGGTCGAACCGACTGGGGTGTGCAAGACTGCGTTTTTCAGAATGTTGCCGATTGCCAAACGCAAATTTTCGGGATCACCTTCTATTGGGGCGCTTTGCAAATCAAGCTCGAGTTGTTGATGTTTGGCT
>JANLWR010000369.1:0-10700 GCA_031364625.1 Deinococcales bacterium
CCACCGTGCCGATTTGGTGCGGATGCAGCGCGAAGCCAAAGAATTTTTGAAAGGTCTGCGAGAACAAGAAAAAGCTGCCAAAAAGCCGAGGCGACCATGAAACCAAAAGTGGCGTTCTTTGGTTCACCCGAATTCGCGCTGCCCGTGCTGGCTGCGATTGGTGATCATTTTGAGGTCGTATTGGTTGTGACCCAACCCGATAAACCCTCCGGACGCGGCATGAAGTTCAGTCCGCCAGCCGTGGCAGCCAAAGCGCTCGAGCTGGGCTTAAACCTTTCTCAACCCGCCAAGTTAAAGAACAACCTCGAGTTTGCAAGCATCTTGCGTGAATCTGGCGCAGATGTTGCCGTGACCTGCGCTTACGGTAAAATCCTGCCAGCCAGCCTGCTCGAGATACCCAAGTACGGCTTTTTGAACGTCCACACCTCCTTGCTGCCCAAATACCGTGGCGCTGCGCCGATTCAGTGGGCGGTCATCAATAATGAAACCGAAACTGGCGTGACCGTCATGCAGACCGACCCTGGCATGGACACCGGTGCGATCTTGTTGCAACAAAGCCTTGCCATTTCGCCCTTAGAAACCGTTTTGGAACTCGCACCAAGACTCTCGAGTTTGGGTGCGACCATGATTGTCAGAGCCTTGGAGCGACTAGATTCACTGACACCCGTCCCTCAAGACGACAGCCTTGCCACGCACGCCAGAATGCTCGAGAAAGAGGATGCCCGAATTGACTGGAACTTGGATGCCAAAACCATTTTTGACCGTTACAGAGGTCTTGCAGGCTGGCCCGGATCATATTTTTTGTTTCAAGGCAAACGCGTCAAAGTCCTTGAGATGCAACTCGGGCGACATTCTGGTCAGCCGGGTCAGGTGCTCGAGCTGCAAAATGCGCTGATTGTGGCTGCCAAAACAGGTTCACTCGAGCTTCAAACGGTACAACCTGAAGGCAAACCCAAAATGAAGGCGCTGGATTGGGTAAGAGGTTATCAGGTCAAAATTGACACGCAACTTGAGATCAAAGCATCCTGAATAGGAATGATTGCCAGTACCAGATGTCTAACCCGCACCGACAAATTGATGTTTGCTTGTTAGAATACGCGCAATGAGCAGTAAAAACCCGACTGATGCCAACATCAGAACCGCTAAAGGTTCTGTGCTCGGTCGTGTCAACCTCAATTCTGAACATTACGCCCAGCAACTCGAGGGGTTACATCAGATTGGACTCGAGATTCTGGAACATGTACAACCAGACCGCATTATTGAACGGGCGCTCGAGTTGATGTTCCCACTGGTGGATGCTGACAGTGGAGCTTTTTGGGAGGGCAAATCAGACCAAACAGCGGCTTGGAATGAATTGACGCTTTCTGTTGGTCAGACACAATTGGCGATAGGTACACGGTTTGAAATCGGTCAGGGCGTTGTTGGAGAGGTTTTTCTGACGGGTGAAGCTGTACGGATTGACGATTTTTTGACTCCAGCATTTGCCCAGTACCCAATTCGTCCCGTGCGTTCATTGTTGTTCGTGCCCTTAAAACGCGGCAAACTTGTGATTGGTGTGTTCTTGATTGCCAACACCGACAAAATTGCTGCGTTTGACCAAAACGATTTGGCGCTGCTCAACCGTTTTTCGACCCTGGTTTCAATCGCGCTGGAAAATGCCAGGTTGCTCGAGCATTCAAAAGAATCAATCAAAACTGCGATATCACGGGCAGATCAACTCGAGGCATTGCATTTATTGTCGCTCGAGGTGGTGCGTGAGAACAATCCAAGCTTGGTGATACAACGGGCTTTGCAATTGGCAATCAATTTGGTTGAGGCACACGGTGGAGGATACTCGAGGCTTCAAAAACCCGAACAGCGAGAGCCTTTTATCGAAGTGATTATCGGCAGTGAAAATTTGAGGCACTATATCGGCACCAAGATAACTTTGGATCAACCCAGCATCATGGTTGAGGTCATTAAAACAGGGCAGGCAACCCTGGTCGATGATTACTCTGATTCAATTTACCGCAATCCGCATTTTGCTGATCCCTGGTTTTCAATGATTGCCGTACCCTTATGGCACAAAGACCAAATTGATGGTGTCTTTACCCTCATCAGTACCGAAAAAAGTTATCTTTTTAACGTCCAACATCTCGAAATTCTCGAGCGAATGGCTGCCCTGTGTTCGGTGGCGCTCGAAAATGCCAGGGTTCATGAAACCTTGCAGCAAGCCCAGCGAACTGCCCAACAGCAAAACACGTTGCTACAAACCCTTCATGATGCCAACCTCGAGTTGAGTGCCTCGCTCGAGCCAAACACCCTGCTCGATTCTGTGCTGAACCGCGCCATGTTGTTGTTGCAAGCCGACGTTGGGCGTGTGCATTTGGTCAAACCAAATACGAGCATCTTAAAGCTCGAGGCGGCAAAAGGTTTGGGTTTAAACGTTGACCTGATTCCCTTTGGACACGGGCTTGCGGGACAGGTCGCCGAACGCAATCAAGGATTATTTGTCACAGATTACGAAAAGTGGGAACATAGCCTTCCAGGTGCGGGCAGCGAATGGCTGAGTGCCATCGGTGTGCCACTCAGACGTGCCGAACAGGTGATCGGAACGCTGGTCATCGCCGATACTCGAGTTGCCAACAGATTCACCAACACCGATCTCGAGGTGCTTGAACGCTTTGCCGCCCTGAGCGTCGTTGCGCTCGAGAATGCCCGTTTGTTTGACGCCGTGGGCAGCGCACAGATTGAAGAGCAATTGGCACGCCAAGAGGTAAACCGCCGCGCTCAACAACTCGAGGCGGTTTATCAAACCAGTTTGGAGCTGACTGGACACCTCGAGCCTGATGCCGTTTTGAACGTCTTGGTGGAACGGGTTGCGACCTTGTTTTTGGCTGATACGGGCGCGGTTTATTTTCGTGTCCCAGAAACGGACAATATTGAATTAAAAGCCCAATTTGGCACTAGCCCAACGCCTGGAGGCACAATCTATAGCGGTCTGTCAGGTAGCGTGATGCGTTCGGGTGTCCCTCGAGCGGTCAGTGATTACCGCATTTGGGACGGACGCGATTTTGAGATTGACACGCCGCTCCTTTGGCGTTCAGCCATGAGTGCGCCAATCACCCGAGGAACGCAGGTGATCGGCGCGTTGAGCATTGCCGACACAAGATTTCCGAACCGATTTTCAGACAAAGAACTTGAGGTGCTCGAACGCTTCGCGGCGTTTGCCAGCGTGACCCTCGAGAGTGCCAGGTTGCATGAAATCGAACGTCTCAATTTAAAAGAGGAACGCCTGCGAAGCCAGATTGCCATGCGCCTCTCGCCGTTGCGTTCGATTCCAGAACTTTGTGATGCGGTGATTGAAGAGCTTTACAACACCCTTGGGTATGAGCGAATTTCGTTGTTTTTACTCAAAGATCAAAGCCTGCGTTTGCAAGCCAAACGCGGTTTTGAAACCGCGATTCAAAGTTTTTCAGTCCATCAAGGCATTATCGGTCGTGCGGTACGAAACCGAGAACCACAAATGATCTTGAGTCCTCACTTGGACCCAGATTACTACGGCGATGATCCCAACCCCAGTGCCTTTATTTGTCTGCCGATTCACAGCGGAAACCGTGACTT
The DNA here is from genome assembly GCA_031364625.1 of Deinococcales bacterium. Taxonomy (GTDB): domain Bacteria; phylum Deinococcota; class Deinococci; order Deinococcales; family JAAFIG01; genus JANXTZ01. The sequence continues at coordinate 3,604 of JANLWR010000369.1, forward strand.
GGGCGCAATCAATTTTGGATTAAAAAAAGGACAAGCACCACAGCAAATAGACTTCGAGTTGCTCAAAAGCCTGCTGCCAACCATAGGCTCTGCCCTCGAGAACGCGGTGTTGCATTCTGAGCTTGAGGCTCGAGCCTTTGATCTCGAGGTGTTGCGTGAAAAAGCCGAACAAGCCGCCAGCCACGATCTCTTGACGGGTTTAGCCAACCGCCGTGCCTTGGAACGCGAACTGAGTGTGGCGCGAATTGACGGACAAACTTTTACCTTGGCAGCCCTCGATTTGACCGGTTTTAAAAACGTCAACGACCAACTTGGTCATGATGCGGGCGATAACGCTTTAAAACGCATTGCCAGCGTCTTGAAAGACACCCTCGAGTCATTTCGATCCCAGTCAGGCATGAAGGGTGCGTTTCGTGTTGGTGGTGACGAATTTTTCATGTTGATTCCTCAAGCCCTGCCTGCCGCCCTCGAGATTTGCCGCAACGTGCTCGAGCGAATCACCCTGCTCGAGTTTCCCAAAAACCTGCGGGTTTCGACCAACATTGGACTTGCCGAATACCCCAGCGAAGCCCAAACGGTTGATGCACTGTTTAGCCTTGCAGACACCCGCATGTATGCCGCCAAACGTGTCGGAAAACCATTCCTTGAGGACAACGAATTGATCCTGGCTGCCAAACCAAAACGCCGTCAAACAGACCGTAAATCGCGTTAAACTAAGCCATGAACCCTCAAACCCTTGCCGCCCGTGCCGGAAATGACGCCAAACTTGGTGTGGCCAAACCACTGAACCTGGCAATTCATCAAAGCACCGTCTACAGCTATGACAACCTCGAGCAACTCGAGACGGTCTTGGCGGGAGAGGAAACGGGCTTCTTTTATTACCGCAACGGACACCCCAATGCGGCGGCACTCGAGCATGTTTTGGCAAAGCTCGAAACTGGTGAAGCCTGCGCGGTGGCGTCTTCGGGCATGGCTGCCATCAGTGGCGCGTTTCTGGCAATTTTGAAGGCTGGCGATCACGTTGTTGCCGACCAAAACGCTTACGGCGGTACGTTCGCGCTGCTGACCGACGATCTGCCGCAATTGGGCATCAGTGCAACTTTTGTGGACATGCAAGACTTGGCGGCAGTCGAAAAAGCGATTCAAGCCAACACCAAAATCTTACATCTCGAGTCACTTTCCAACCCCACCATGCGTGTGACCGACATTCCGGCGCTGGTTGCCCTCGGTCAGGCAAAAGGCATCAAAGTCTGTGTGGATAGCACCTTCAGCACTCCCGCCCTGATTCGTCCGCTCGAGCTTGGCGCAGACCTGGTGTTCCACAGCCTCGCCAAGTATTTGGACGGTCACAGTTCGGTCATGGGTGGTGCGGTCATCGGCTCAACAGAACTGATTGATGCGACCCGAGTGCGATTGATTCACCTGGGCGCAACGATGGCGGCATTTGACGCCTGGAATGCCCTGAACGGCATCAAAACCCTCTCCTTACGCATGAACGCCCACAGCCAGAACGCGCTCAGTGTCGCAAGATTTCTAAACCAGCACGAAAAAGTTGCTCGAGTCGATTACCCAGGACTCGAGCAGCACCCACAGTTTGAACTGGCAAAACGCTTGTACCCCAAAGGCTTGGGCGGAATGCTCAGTTTTGAACTTCACGGCGGTTATGCTGCCGCCAGCCGATTTGTCAAAACCGTCGCTCCCCACATTCCACTCGCCACCAGCCTTGCCGATGTCTCGAGCACCCTTTCTTACCCTTACGGCACAAGTCACCGCGCCCTAACCCCCGAAGCTCGAGCCAGAATTAACGTGACCGACGGTTTGTTGCGTTTGTCGGTGGGCATTGAGGCGATAGAAGATATTCTTGCCGACCTCGAGTTTGGATTGAACGCAGTTTGATGGTTTAGGGCGCAAGCCGCATCTTCACCCAGGCATCACCCTCGAGGTCATAGCGAATTCGGTCATGCAATCTGGCTTTACGACCCTGCCAGAATTCAAAGACATCAGGCACAAGCCTAAACCCTCCCCAATGCGCTGGGCGTGGCACACGGTCTGGAAACTCGAGCCTTAAGTTTGCAACGTTTTCCTCGAGGTCACTGCGGGTCACGGTTTGGCTTTGCGGGCTGGCGGCGCTGGCGAGTTGTGATTCGTAAGGACGGCTGGCAAAATACGCGTCTGATTCGGCGCTCGAGACTTTTTGCACACTTCCTTCGACCCGCACTTGACGCTCGAGCGACCCCCACCAAAAATTGAGGCAAGCAAAACCAGTCGTTTGCAATTCCTGCCCTTTGCGCGACCCGTAATTGGTGTAAAACCTTAAACCGCCTTCATCAAGTCCTCGGAGCAACACCACACGGCTCGAAGGGCGACCGTTTGCTGCCACGCTCGAGAGGGTCATGGCGTTCGGTTCAATCACGTTGGCTTGCGCGGCGACTTCCAACCAAAGTTTTAATTGCGCCACAGGATGCTCGAGCAAATCCGACATCTCGAGTTCGCCCAACGTGTACTCTTTGCGGGTTTCAAGGGCTTGGTTCATGCCCAAAGTTTAAAGGTTTGAAATTGTCATTACCGTGAAGCTTGACGCGGTTGCACGATCACTTTGACGATCACCAATTTTTTATCGCGCCAGATGGTCAGTTGTACACCCTTGCCAGGACGATTCTGAGCAATCCGTTGAATCACATCGTACTTGTCTTTGACCGCATCGTTGCCAACTTTAAGAATCACGTCGCCAAGTTGTTCGACTTTGCCGTTGGGGTTTAACAGCGCCTTACGAAGATTGGCTTTGCCCGCCGCCGAACCAGGTTCGATGTCTTCGATCATCGCGCCTCGATCAGAATTTAAACCAGCCTGTTTGTAAACTATCGGGTCAAACTCCGAGAGGTTGCGCAAGGTCGCGCCCAACTGCCCGCGTTGCGAAACCCCGAATTTCTCGAGGTCTGAAAGGGATTCTTTAGCCAAGTTGGAGGGAATCGTTAAACCAATGCCTGTGGCGGCAACGCCCGAATCCAAGAACGCATCCACCACCGCAATCACACTGCCTTTGGAGTCGAGCAACGGACCACCCGAATTGCCCGCATTGATTTGCGCGTCGGTAAGGAGCATCTCTGGAATTTCTGTACCGGTCTCGTCTGGAAATTCTGAAATCCGCGCAAAACTGCGAACCACACCCACCGAAACGCTATTGCGCTTGCCAGAGGGTGAACCAATGGCGATGGCTTTCTGACCAGGCAAAATATCGAGCGAGTTGCCAAACTGCAAGACACCAGGCGCGGTCACTTTCGAGACTTTCAAAATGGCAATATCAATACCCTGATCGATAGACTCGAGTTCGGCGGGAAAAGAACGCCCGTCATACAGTTGAATCCGCCAACTTAAAGCATCTTGCACCACATGAAAATTGGTGACAATCAAATTGGGTTTGTAAAAAAAACCGGTGCCGATGGCTTCCTCATCCTCGCCAGGTTGACGTTGTTCGGGTGGAATTTTGGCGTACACCGTAACCACCGCTTTTTTGGCACGTTCGTTGATTTCAACCGTGTTGATCTCGTCAGGTGTGACCAGTTTAGATTTCGCCGTGACCAAACCCGAATAATATCCGGCTCCGGCGGCAAGTAAGAACACCAAAATAATTAAAAAACGCCACATAATTGGCTCGAAGCCCTCCTCGAGTTCTATCATTCTAAACCGTGTGATGTGAGTTTCTTCAAAGGCAGCAAGCTCGAGGTGTTGTGTGCTTGACTTTGCAAGAAAATTTGAACTGAAATTTACTGGAACTCGCCGTTTAACGCCGCTCGAGCGGTGCTGGCAACATTGGCATCGTCATCTTGTAACGTAGCAGTTAACAGGCTTTCAACCCGAGGTTCGGGTTTGAAGCGTCCCAGCGCCCAGGCGCAACTTTCACGCACGTCAGCGCCAACGTCACGCAGTCCCAGCTCGAGCAAATCAATGTGGCTGGCATCTCGGGTATTCCCGAGCACCAACGCGGCATTGCGAGCCATGCCTTTGCGCCGCGCCCTGGAAAAAGCTGTTTCCGCAAAACGCTTTTCAAAATGGTTGCTCGAGAGCCTAAAAAACGGCTCGAGGTCGGGGTGCGCCAGGTCAGGTTCTGGGGTCAGCAAGCTCGAGAAACGCCCCGCATGATTGGTCCACGGGCAAACATCAAGGCAATCGTCGCAGCCAAATAAATGTTGTCCCAGACCTGCCCTAAACTCGAGCGGAATGCTGCCGCGATGTTCGATGGTGTAATACGACAGGCAACGCCTCGAGTCCACAAAACGGTCTGGCGTGATCGCATTGGTTGGGCAATCGCGCACGCAAGCCGTGCATTTTCCGCAACGGTCAACATGCTCGAGCGTCATTTCTGGCGGCTCGAGGTCGGTCAGCAAGACCGCCAGAGTCGTGAGTGCGCCCAAGGACTGCGAAATGATCTGGCTCGAGCGTCCACGCCAACCCAAACCCGCCCGAGACGCCAGGCTGCGCTCGAGCATCAAACCGTGGTCAACGTAAGCTTTCGCTCGCACGCCCAACGCCAAACTCGCCCGTTCGAGTTCTGATAAAAACGGTTTTAACGCTGTGTGATAATCCCGACTCCAGGCGTAACGTGCCACCCGTCCAACTCGAGTACCACCGCTCGGAATGCCAGGGTCAGCATGATTGTGCGAAACCATCAAGACCAGCACACTTTTTGTGCCAGCAAAACTCGAGCTGAGGTCTGAACGTCGTGCCACGCTGCGCGGCAAGTAATCCATGCCCGCGTGCATTCCAGCCTCAATCCAAGTTTGAAAGGCGGCAATGTCCCTGGCTGGCACAACCGCCCCGACCCAAGCCGCCGCGTCAAAGCCAAGCGCGAGTGCGGTTTTTTGAAGGTATTCACGTTGTTGATCTGATGAAAGCACGGCATACCTACCTTTTTTGACGCTCGAGCATGAATAATACCCCTGTGACCGAAACCGATTTGAAATTTTTACGACAAGCCATTGGCGTATCGCGCCGATCAAGGGAAAACGGCAACCACCCGTTTGGGGCAATTCTGGTTTCCAGCACCGGTAAGGTGCTGCTCGAAGCCGAAAACACGGTTAACACCAGCAAAGACGCCACGGGTCATGCCGAAACCAACCTGATGCGCCTGGCATCACGGCAATTGCCCAGCGAAATTCTTGCCGCCAGCACCATGTACTCGAGTTGCGAACCCTGCGCGATGTGCGCTGGCGCGATCTACTGGACTGGCGTGGTTCGGCTGGTCTACGCGCTTTCGGAAACCAAACTCTACGAAATGACTGGCTCGAACACCGACAACCCAACCATGCGCCTGGCTTGCCGCGAAGTGCTGTCCAGAGGACAACGAAACATTGAAGTGCTCGGACCGGCGCTCGAGATTGAAGCGGCAGCCGTTCACGCCCAATTCTGGGAGTGATAGCCTAAGCCAGTGACCACCGCCGCCCGAGCACAACTTTTGACTGGACCCGCCGCGAGCGGCAAAACCGGTAGCGCCGTGGCACGGGCACTCGAGTTGGCGACGGCAGGGGAGCGGGTCATTGTGCTGACCCTGCCAGGGCAACGTGCCGGGTGGCTCGAGCGGCTGGCAAACTCGGGCGCAAGTTTGGGCGTCGAAGTCACCAACCTGCAAAACATTGCCTACCGCGTCCTCGACCGCATGGGCGAGAACCGTGCGATTGTCCTCAACCCAGGACGCGTGGCATTGACCGCACGGGTGCTCGAGAATATTTTAAAACGCAACGTCAACCCAGGCGAAGCCAGACTGTACGCCAGGGCAATCGCCGAATTCAAACGCAATCTGGTCGCGCCGCCCGAGTCTGAAGAGGCGTACCAAAACATTTTGTTTCAGGTTTTTTACGCTTACCAGACCGAACTCGAGCTTGGCGTTTTGCAAGACCTCGACGACGTGCGGATTCGCACCACGCAACTGTTAACCTTCAACCCGCAAGACCTGAACGCGCATTTGATGATTGACGGTTACAGGAGTTTCAACCCCAGCGAGTTGCGCGTTTTTTGCGCCCTCTCGAGCCTCGCCAAAAGTACGCTTGTCACCTTGCCTTCGGGCGCTCCAGACACGCATATTGAAGCCTGGGCGCACCCGCTTCGCAAACCAGAACTTGAAGCCGTGGCGACAGCCTTCAACGCCAAAATTCGTTACTTGCACGCCAAAGGCAAACCCTGGGCTGGAATGCCCAAAATCGCGCGGCTCGAGACTTATGCCAACCCTGTCGAAGAGGCTCGAGGGGTACTGCGCGAAATCAAACAACGCCTTCAAAACGGCACGCCAAGCCAGGACATTTGCATTATTATTCCGCATCCCGCGATTGCACGGGTGCTCGAAGCCCTGGGGCGCGAATACGGCGTGCCCATCGCCCCAGAAACCAGTGGCTCAATCCTCGAGACACCCAATGGACGGCAACTCGAAGCCCTGCTCCGCGCCCCCGCCCGAGATTACCCAGCCCGCGACCTGCGAACCCTATCCGCTTTAGAGCCAGATGTTTTAATCCTCGCGGAAAAACTCGAGCAAAATGGCATTGCTGCAGGACTCGACGCCTACGCCCTGGTCTGCGACGACCCGAACGCCCTGGCGGCTTTGGAGCGCATCAAACAGATCGCGCAACCACCGCAGCACGGCTCGAGCGAACAATTGATTCACTGGTTTGAAACCCTCCTGACGCGACACTTCAAAGACGCCAGCTTTAACGACACCGCCAAAGTCATCGCCCGAGAAGCCGCCAGAATCCTCGGCAACCAAGCCCAAGTCGAAGGGACAGTCTTCACCGACTGGGTGCAAAGCCTGCTAGGAAGCGTCGCCGTAGCCCACGAAGACCTTGGACGCGGTGTCGCCGTCCTGAGTGCCGAAGAAGCCAGTGGAAGACGTTTTAAAGTCAGTTTCGTCATGGGCGCAACCGACGGCGCATACAAAGCTGGCGACAGTGAGGATTTTTTTATTCCAGAAGAACAACGCAGCAAACTCGAGGAACTTCTGGCGAATCTCGAGATACAGAAATCCAATGGTTCAAGTTCTCCCTTGGTTTTTAGTTCTCCCCTGCGAAGTAGGGGAGGTGGCTCGAGCGACCCAGCCCGTCAGGTGCATCTTT
>JANLWR010000386.1:0-1802 GCA_031364625.1 Deinococcales bacterium
GGCAAGGGCTTGGATGAAATGCTCGATGACGACCCGAAGAAATCACAACCCGAATTGATTGCGGTGAGCCGATGAAACACATTTTTAGCGCTTTCTTACGTGATGAACCGCGTGTCCTGACTCGAGTGACCTCGTTGTTTGCGCGGCGCGGTTACAACATTGACTCCTTGTCCGTTGGCGCAACTGAAACCAAGGGCATCTCGAGAATGACTTTTATTTCCGAAGCACCCGACAGCATGGCAGACCAGATTCAACGCCAACTCGAAAAACTCGAGGATGTTTTAAAAGTCATCAATCACGCGCACGAAAAGTTTGTGGATCGTGAATTGGTGCTGGTGAAAGTCCGTGTCACGCCCGAAAACAGGCTCGAGATTCGGCAGATTGCCGAGGATTTTCGCGCCCGAAATGTGGATGTGGGACGCCAAAGTTATGTCTTTGAAGTGACTGGCGACGAGGGTAAAATCTCGGCGTTTATTGAGCAAATGCGTCCGTTCGGAATTGTCGAAACCATGCGAACGGGTCGTGTGGCACTGACCCGAGGCTCGAACGCCGACATGCCGAGCCAAGTCTATTTTGACGGCGAATCACAGGCGCTCGAGAATCCTTTGACGGGCGTGGCAAACGATTAACGCGCTTTTTGTTTGCGCCAGAAATAAACTTCGCAGTCCAACCGCCGAAGCGGTTTTCTTCTTCACGCCTGGAATAGATGTTCGCAGTGCTGGAACGGCAAAAGATGCCGAAAATCCAATCTCGAGAGACGTTGTTGAATGGGCGGAAATCATTTTTGTGATGGAAAAACGCCATGCGAAAGCCTTAAAAACCATGTTCGGCAAGTTGCTCGAGGTGAAACGCATGGTGTGTTTGGGAATCCCTGACGATTTTGAATTCATGGACGCGAAACTGATCGAAATTCTGCAAGCCAAAGTTACACCGTATCTCGAGCCTCACATTTCAAGGATTCATGATGATACCAACCTCAATCCCAACCCTTGAAACAACACGTTTGCGACTTCGTCCGTTCGCAATCGAAGATGCGACCCGAGTTCAATTACTTGCGGGTGATGCTCGAGTCGCAGACACGACTTTAACCGTGCCTCTCCCGTATCCTGATGGCGCAGCCAAAAGCTGGATTGCTACGCACACCGAATCTGCTCGAGAAGGTAAAGGTTTTGTCTTTGCAATTTGTTTACTTAAAACAGATGAATTGGTTGGTGCTGTTAGCATCATGCCTAAAATTGCTGTTGATTCTAAACGAGCCGAAATTGGGTATTGGTTAGGTGTGCCTTTTTGGAATCAAGGTTTGATGAGTGAAGCTGCTAAAGCCGTGATTGACTGGGGTTTTGACGGTTTGCAACTGTACCGAATTTACGCCAAAGCATTGTTTCGTAATCCTGCCAGCGCTCGAGTGATGCTGAAAGCAGGAATGCAATTTGAAGGTGTAACTCGAGGGCTAAGGTTGAAAGCCGAAATTTACGAAGATATTGTGACTTACGCGATTCTGAAGTCAGATCAAGTTAAGAAAAAATTTGAAATCCCAAGGCTTGAAACTGAACGTTTAACGCTTCGAGCCTTCACGCTCGAAGATGCCAGCGACTTCGAGCGTTTGATTGCGCCAAAAGAAGTGACTGACGGCACGCTATCATTTCCGCATCCAGTCCCCGAAGGTTGGGGTATCGAACGAATCAACCGCATGTTCGAGCGCTTTGTAAGCGGTGAACACATCGAATTTGCCATTTGCACTCGAGATAACTCTGAACTCATCGGCGCAATTGGACTCGACATTACCGCCAAACACAAACGCG
>JANLWR010000391.1:0-3046 GCA_031364625.1 Deinococcales bacterium
GACCAAAGAGCGCGATTTGAAAACTGCGATTTTAACGCCTGGCAAAAAAGCCAAAAGTGCAGCCACCAAAGCCGTGCGGGAAAGCATCATTGCCGAACTCGCACCAGCACCCAGTACGGACGACAAAGAAGTGCTCGAGGCTCATGCGGCTCGAGTGACACAGCTTAAGGGCGTGTTTGACAAGGCGCAACAAATCGAGTTGCGTCGCATGGTGATCGAGGACAACGTTCGCGCCGATGGTCGCAACCCGCAAACGGTGCGTCCAATCAGCATCGAAACCAATTACTTGCCGCGCACGCACGGCTCGAGCCTGTTTACCCGAGGTGAAACCCAAGTTTTGGGTACGGTCACGCTCGGCACGGGGAAAGACGAGCAGATCATTGACGACCTTGGGCTTGACGACGGCGATAAATTCTTATTGCATTACAACTTTCCGCCGTACAGCACGGGTGAAGTCAAACGTTTGGGTGGTCAATCACGGCGCGAAATTGGTCACGGCGTGCTGGCTAAACGCGCCCTGAAAGCCGTACTACCAAGCTACGACAGCTTCCCTTACGTCATTCGTGTGGTCGGCGATGTGCTCGAGAGCAACGGCTCGAGCAGCATGGCAACGGTTTGCGCCGGAACGCTGGCGCTGATGGACGCGGGCGTGCCGATCACCGCACCCGTGGCGGGCGTGGCGATGGGTCTGGTCAAAGAGGGCGACAAATACGCGATTCTGACCGACATTCTGGGCATGGAAGACGCGCTTGGCGACATGGACTTCAAGGTTTGCGGCACGCGCAAAGGTGTCAGCGCCCTGCAAATGGACATTAAAATTAAGGGCATCACTCCAGCCCTGATGCGTGAGGCGCTCGAGCAAGCCAAAGATGCACGGATTTTGATTCTCGATAAGATCGAGGCGGCGATTTCTGCCCCTCGAGCCGAGTTGAACGTCAACGCACCGCGCATCATTACGGTCAAGATTCCAGTCGATAAAATCGGTAGCATCATCGGACCCGGCGGCAAAAACATTCGGGAACTCGAGCAGATGGGTGCGCAAATCAACATTGAGGAAGACGGCACGGTGCGGATTTACAGCGCCGATGCGGCGGCAGCAGAGGCGGTCAAAGCCAGGATTATCGGCGCAACCGAAACCGCCAAACTTGGGCAAGAGTACGACGGCAAAGTGGTGAAAATCATGGAGTTTGGCGCTTTTGTCAACATCATGCCAGGCACGGACGGCATGATTCACATTTCGCAACTTTCAGAACAACGCGTCAATAAAGTCGAAGACGTGCTGAACGTTGGCGATACCTTGCGCGTCAAGGTTGTGAACATCGATGATCGGGGCAAGATCGACCTGACCCGCCCAGAACTCGAGGGCAAAATTGCACCTCGCACCCCTCGAGCACCGCGTGAGGGTGGCGACCGTGGTCGCGGCGGCGGACGCGACCGTCGTTAAAGCTGTCTGAAGCGTAGATTAACGTGCTCGAGATGAAAAACTTCTCGAGCACGTTTACAATAGGGGCATGAAGATTTCTCTTTTGTTGCTGTTGATGATCGCCCTGCTGACATCATGCCCAGACCCAACACCAATTGTTCCACCCGATGTAACAACGGTGACTGGGATTTTGTTCGACGATCAAAACGGCAATAACCTCAAAGACGCTACTGACACGGGTTTGTTCGGTTGGACGATTTACAACGACACCAACAACAACGCCACTTTAGATGCAGGCGAATTCAAGACCAGCACGAACTCGAGCGGCGCGTACTCGCTGGCAGTCTCACCAGGCGCTTTGCACATCCGGCACCTGATGAATTTGGGCTTTAACTCGAGCCAAGCGGTGAATCTGAGCGACACCAACCAAGTTGATCCGCGCATTGTCGGCGGCACAAACGCGGCGAATGGGGCTTACCCATTTATGGTGGCATTGCTGAACGCAACCCAACCCGACCCCTATCAGGGACAGTTTTGTGGCGGGTCTTTGATCGCGCCGCATTGGGTCTTGACCGCCGCGCACTGCATTGTGCAATCGGCTGACGCCAACGGTGTTCCAAGCACTTTCCTGCTCGCCTCGAGTTTGGATGTCATGCTTGGCTCGAACCGACTCGAGAATCCTGTGACCACAATTCGTGCGGCACAGATTTTGGTGCATCCAAATTACAATGCCAAGACCCAAGATAACGACATGGCATTGGTCAAACTCTCCAGCAACTCGAGTTTGGCGACGGTACAAGCCTTGTTGCCCTCCGACCTTGCTCTGGCGGGTGTGGGTAAGACTGCCAAAGTGATCGGTTGGGGTAATCAGTCCTCGACAACGAACAGTTTTCCAATTGACTTAAAAGAAGCCAACGTGCCAATCGTGGCTCAAAGTACGTGCAGTGCAGCCTACACGGGAATTAGCGCCAGAATGATTTGCGCGGGTTTTGCCAAAGGCGGCATTGACAGTTGCCAGGGTGACTCTGGCGGACCGCTGCTCGTCTCGAGCGGGCTGGCTGGCGTCTGGCGTCAAGCTGGTGTGGTCAGTTTTGGTGAAGGTTGTGCCCTCCCAAATTTTCCTGGCGTCTACACCCGAGTTTCAGAATTTAACAGCTACCTCGAGGCGCAACTCGGGCGCGGCGTGGCGGCGGTGCAAGATGTCACAGGCGTAAAAACCCAAACCCTGTCTGGCGTGTCTTTTGCAGTGCGGCAAACACCATAAACCTTACCGTGCGGGTTTTGATCAATTCGAGCATGGATGATCTGCCAGAATAGATGCGATATGAAACGACTTCTCTCGAACCTGCTTTTTTTGCTGCTGATTTTTAGCGGTTGTGACAATGTGCCAACTGGGGTTATTCAAGGACGGGTCTTTTTAGACTCCAACAACAACGGCGTTCAAGAGACCGACGAAACCGGGATCAACGGCGTTTTGGTTCAATTGTTAATCGATCCTCGAAACACCCGCACGTTAACCTCGAACGGCGGGGCTTTTCGGTTTTCTGGCGTGCCTGTTGGACCCGAAGAGGTGCTGGTCACACCTCCTGCGGGTTTAAGAATCAGCACCGCCAACCCCAAAAC